>CALRIA010000001.1 GCA_943359595.1 Candidatus Magasanikiibacteriota bacterium
AAAATAAAAAATAATTATGTTCGGTAAGACAGAGAAAAAAAATCAATCTTTACCTGATGTAAAAATAACCAAAATGCCAGATGATTTTTATGCTGGCACTAATCCGATTATAAAATTTCAGACAGTAGAAAAAGTAATTAAATCGCCTCAAATAGAAAAGTCAATTTTATCATCGGCTGATAAAATACTTTTGGATAAAAAAACAGCCATGGGTGCTGGTAATAAATTACATCCAATAAATTTGTTTGCGAACTGGAAATTTTTGATTGTAGCTGGGTTAGGAATTTTAATAATTGGCGGTTCGATTATTGGTTTTTATTATTGGTGGCAATATCGTAAAGCTATGCCAGTGCCACAAGAACCAGTTCAGCCAGTGGTTACTGAACCAATTGTTCAATCTATCGTACCAGAAATTACTTCTACCTCAACTGCTATTTCCGAACCGATTCCCACCACCATACCAGTCGTTTCAACAGAAGTAAAGTTAGATATTCCTTCATCTTTATTGGGTAATAGCATCGATACTGACCAAGATGACATTACTGATATTGCCGAAGGGTTGTTTGATACTGATCCGTCAGTACCAGATACTGATGACGATAAATTTCCCGATGGGCATGAAGTTTTCTATTTATACAATCCAGCTGGGAAAGAGCCGATGAAATTGATTGATTCTGGTTTAGTAAATGTTTATGCCAATCCAGCCTTTTTATATAAAATATTTTATCCAAAGAGTTGGGTGGTTGGGAATGTCGATATTAACTATAAAGATGTTTTATTTAGTACATTAAGTGGTGAAAATATTGAAGTGAGGGTGATGGATATGAATCCAGGAGAAACATTTAATGATTGGTTTTCTCGCAATGCAAACAACGAACAATTGGCTGATTATTTGCCGTTTGAGTCAGTTTTTAAACAAGCCGGTTTTGCTCGTAAAGATAATTTAGTATATTTTTTCCCTAAAGGTAACCAAGTTTTTGCTGTTCTTTATCATACTACGGACTCTAGTGTGGTTAATTATCGTATTGTTATAAAAATGTTGGCTCGCAGTTTCCAATTTGGCAATTCTACGGATTTACCAATTCGTCCGGTTGAAGAAAGTAGCAGTAGCAGTGTTTCTTTATAGATTTAAATATGATTGAAATTGATTACAACTCTAATATTAAAAATAAATATTCGGCTCAAGATTTACAAGAGATTGCTCAGTTGGTATCAAAACAAGAAAAAAAGGTAGCTGGGTTAGTAGAAATAAATATTATCGGTGATAAAGAAATGACGGAATTAAATTTTCAACATCGTGGTAAAAAATATCCGACTGACGTGCTATCGTTTGCTTGGGCAGAAGATAAAAAAATAAAATCAAATTTCCTGGGACAAATTTTTATCTGTTTTCCACAGATCAAACGTCAGGCCAAAGAGTGTAAAATAGAAGAATATGAAGAATTGGCTAGAATGTTGATTCACGGTCTGTTGCATTTGGTTGGTCACGATCATATAAAAAAAATACCGGCCAAGAGAATGTTTAAAATTCAGGAAGGGATAATTAACCAATTGGGATATGTCAGTCAAAAATTTGTTTAACAGTTTTTCTTCCGCTTTTGCTGGCTTAAAGCATACTTTTAAACATGAGCAGAATTTTAGGTTACAAATTTTGCTGTCGCTATTAGTTTTAATAGCAACAGCTGTTTTTCCTCTAAAAATTTGGGAAGTTATTCTAGTTATTTTGTTGTTGGTAGCGGTATTGGCTATGGAATTGTTAAATACGGCATTGGAATATTTTGCTGATTTATTAAAACCACGATTGCATCATTATGTTTTGGTAATTAAAGATATAATGGCCGCGGCTGTATTGATTACATCGCTAGGAGCACTACTGATTGGTCTGATAATTTTTTTACCACACTTTATCGGATTAATAAAATAGTGTATAATATAAGTTCGTAAAATATTTTATTATGGCGAAAGCCAAAAACAATTTAATTGCTGGTTTGGATATTGGGTCTAGTACGGTGCGTATGGCAGTTGGCCAATTAGTTTATAATGGTCGCGATGACATCCAGCCAGATATGCAAATTTTGGGTGCAACTGAGGTTTCCGCTGAAGGGATGCATAAAGGAGCGATTAGTAGTATTGAAGACGTAGTATCTTCGGTCTCTTCGTGTCTGGAAAAAATGGAACGAACAGTTGGTATGCCGATTGATACTGTTTGGGTGGGCGTATCTGGCTTACATATTATGTCCCAAAACAGCAAAGGCGTAGTGGCTGCTTCAAAAGCCGATAGTGAGATCTCTGAATCTGATGTCCAACGTTCACTTGAAGCCGCGCGAGCTATTTCTACTCCGTTAAATTATGAAGTGCTCCATGTTTTACCAAAGAGATTTTCAGTTGATGGCCAAACTGGTATTAAAGATCCAGTCGGTATGACTGGAATTCGTCTGGAAGTAGATGCTCAGATTATCTTGGGAGCATCAGCACAAATTAAAAATTTGACCAAAGCGATCTACCGTTCTGGTTTGGAAATAGAAGATTTAGTGTTATCAATTTTGGCGACCAGCGAAGCGGCTTTGACGAATCGTCAGAAAGATCTAGGGGTCGCAATCGTTGATCTTGGTTCTTCCACTACTAGTTTGGCAATATATGAAGAAGGGGAAATTTTGCATTCGACGATCTTGCCAATTGGTTCTGAACATATCACCAATGACATCGCGATTGGCCTGCGAGTTTCAATCGAGGTGGCGGAACGTATTAAAATAGAATATGGCGGTTGTTTTTCAAACAATATTTCTAAAAAAGAAGAAATCGATTTATACGAATTGGATACGGGAGAACATGAAGTAATAAAAAGAAAATATCTAAGTGAAATTATTGAGGCGCGTGTAGAAGAAATCATGCAAAAAATAGATGGTGAATTGAGAAAAGTACAACGTAGTGGTATGTTGCCAGCTGGAGTAGTATTTACTGGTGGTGGGGCGAAGTTACCAGGGTTAGTTGACGCAGCCAAACAATATTTGCGTTTGCCGGCTACTTTGGGTTATCCGCTAAATTTTATTAGCGCGACTGACAAAATTAATGATCTATCTTTTGTAAATGTAATTGGTTTAGTAAAATGGGGAAGTACTATGTCTCAAGGTAGTCAAAAAACCAAAGGCGGTGGAATGTTAAATGGAATAAAAAAAGTGAGCGGTTCGGCAAGTGCTTTAAAAGACTGGTTCAAAGCTTTATTGCCTTAGTTACGCACATTGAATACTAAATTTGTTTCTTGACATCTATAGTCGGCTCGTATAAACTAAATAGCGGATAATCTCCGCTATTTTTATTTACAGAGATTGAACACAAAAATTATTCATAACATCACCTTTTATGCCTCAAGTTAAACCAGAAATGGAAACATTTGCCAAAATTAAAGTCGTCGGAGTTGGTGGCTCTGGTGGTTCAGCTGTAAATCGAATGGTGGCCGCCAAGATCCGCGGTGTTGATTTTGTAGTTATGAATACTGATGTGCAAGCCCTGCATCATAGTATCGCTCCGCAGAAATTGCATATTGGGAAAAGTGTTACTCGTGGTTTGGGAGCGGGGATGGATCCGGAAGTTGGTAGAAAAGCGGCTGAAGAATCACAAAATGAAATTCGAGAAATTTTAAAAGATAGCAACATGGTGTTTATTACCTGTGGTTTGGGTGGTGGTACTGGTTCAGGTGCGAGCGCGGTAGTTGCTGAAGTGGCCAAAGAATTAGGAGCTTTAACGGTAGCTGTAGTTACTAAGCCGTTTGGTTTTGAAGGTCCAAAGCGTCGTGATATTGCTGACGCAGCTTGGGAAAAATTAGCTCGTAATGTTGATGCAATTATTACTATTCCAAATGATCGTATTTTACAAGTGATTGATAAAAAAACTACTTTACTCGAAGCTTTTAAAATTGTTGATGATGTGTTGCGTCAAGGTGTTCAAGGGATTTCAGAAATTATCACTTCCCACGCCCTCATCAATGTTGATTTTGCCGATGTAAAAACTATCATGTTTAATACTGGTTCGGCTTTGATGGGTATTGGTACCGGCACTGGAGACAATAGAGCGGTCGATGCTGCCAAGATGGCGATATCCAGCCCGTTACTTGAACTTTCTATCGATGGTGCACACGGAATATTATTTACAATTACCGGCGGACCAGATCTAGCGATGAACGAAGTGAGCGAGGCTGCCAAAATTATTACCAGTTCGGCCGCTGAAGATGCCAAAGTTATTTTTGGGGCAACTATAGATGATACTATGTCTGGCAGTATTCGCATTACCGTAATTGCCTGTGGTTTTGATGACCGTCAGTCAATTTTGTCAAAAAATGAAGAAGATACCAATACGTTTTTTGGTACTAGTAAATTTACCAACACAAGCTTTTTGCGTAATACTCAAAAAGAAGACGAAGAAGAGGAAAAAAAGTTTAGACAATTTACTCAAAAACCAGTAGTAACTCCAACTCCACCAGTGACGACCAATTATGTTCTGCCAAAAGAAGAAGTTCGTTCAGCACCAATTTCAGCTCCAAAGATAAAAGCCGATGATGAATTGGAGATTCCAGCTTTTATTCGAAAGAAAATGGGTATTTAAAATTGTTTGTCATTTCAGTGTAAGTAGTAATCTAACAATATCTCTCTAATGGGGATATTGTTTTAAATAAGGGAAAATGGTATTATTGTGTAGTAAAGTTTTGTAGTTTATATGAGATGTCCAATTTGTAATCATAAAAATACTAGTGTAGTAGACACTCGTCCGGCTGATAATGATTTGGCCACTCGTCGTCGTCGTGAGTGTGATAAATGCCAATATCGATTTTCTACTATTGAAGAAACTGAATTGTTGGATTTGATTGTGGTAAAACGTGATGGTCGTCGTGAAGCTTATATGTGTGATAAACTAGAAAATGGTATTAGACGTTCATTGACCAAAAGATCATTTACCCAAGAAAATTTTCATCAACTTTTGCACGGTATTGAACGTGACATTCAAAAAAAGAAAAAACATGAAATTAGCAGTGGTGAACTGGGTGAGATTGTGATGAAAAATTTACGCGGTTTTGATAAAGTTGCCTATATCCGTTTTGCTAGCATCTACCGTGACTTCAAAGATGTTAAAAATTTTGAAAATGAATTAAAACGTTTAAGCAAATAATATGTTTAGACATAAAAATATGGCAAATCAAACAGTCGAAAATAAAAAAATATCTGATGATAAAAAAAATATACTGACTGAAGTGCCAGTTGATTTAGAAAATAAATCCGCGCCAAAAAATGATTCGCCAAAGACGGACAATGCAATTATCAAAGAATTATTGGAGAAAAATTTAAAATGGTCGCAGATTATTTACGAACAAAATCGTAAAATCAACAATAAATTGATGTGGTCAGCAATAGCTAGTTGGTTTAGGATCTTATTGATTGTGGTTCCATTAATTTTGGCAATTTGGTTTTTACCACCTCTTATCCAGGGTTTACAAAATACTTATGGTAGTTTGTTTGGTGGAAAAAGTTCTTCTACCACACCTAATTCTAGTTCAATTGATCAATTATTAAAAATTCTACCACTTGATCCAGCTAAACAAGAACAGCTAAAAATGTTGTTAAAATAATTTATGCATAAACACACTAAAATTGTCGTTACTATTGGCCCGGCTTGTGAAGATAAAGAGATCTTGAAACAGATGATTAATGCTGGGATGAATTGTGCCCGTTTAAATTTTTCTCATGGTAATTACGATGAATTCACTAAAATTTATAATAATATTAGAGAATTGGAAAAAGAATTAGACGAACCAATTATTATATTACAAGATTTACAGGGGCCAAAGATTAGAATTGGAGAAATGCCAGAAGCGGGAGTGGAAATAAAAGATAATCAAGAAGTTGTTTTTAATACTAAACTAAGTAAATATACCGAGGGGGAAATTCCTTTTAACCATCCAGAGCTATTTAATTTTTTAAAGCCGGGGGACAGGCTACTTATCAACGATGGGCGTTGTGAAACTAAAATTGAAAAATTGGTTGATGGTAAAATATTTGCTAAAATAATTGAAGGTGGATTATTAACTTCTCACAAAGGAGTTAACTTACCTGATAGTAATATTTCTTTATCTTCGCTGACTGTCAAAGATAAAGAGGACTTGCTTTTTGGAGTCAAACTCGGAGTTGATATGGTAGCTATATCATTTGTGAATCGAGCTGAAGATATATTAGACACACGTTTTTTGATCAAAGAATATGAAACTAAATTAGGGCTAAAGACTCAACATCCGATTCAGATTATTGCCAAGATTGAACGCCCACAAGCGGTCGAAAATATTGAATCAATTCTTGGAGCCGCAGATGGTGTTATGGTGGCTCGTGGCGATTTGGGTGTAGAAATTCGAGCCGCTGAAGTACCGTTGGTGCAAAAAAGAATTATTGAAGAGGCTAATAAAGCTGCCAAGCCGGTTATTGTTGCCACTCAAATGCTTGATTCGATGACCTCTAGTCGTCGTCCGACTCGTGCTGAGGTGTCAGACGTGGCCAATGCAGTGATTGATCATGCGGATGCAGTGATGTTATCAAATGAAACATCGGTTGGTGAGCACCCGGTCTTAGTAGTAGAAACTATGGCGGATATTATCGTCACTACCGAAAAATCTCATTACGACGATCTGAATATGCCAAATTTGGCAGAAAAAAATCTTAGTTCAGAAAATGCCATTACCAATCTGTCGCGTGTTTTGGCTGAAGAAGTAAAAGCCAAAGCCATTTTAGTAGCCTCTATTTCTGGAGATACTGGTAGGCTAATTAGTAGTGTCCGCCCAAACGTTCATATTGTGGTAGCGACTACCAGTGAACGGGTACAACGTCAACTAAATTTATCTTGGGGTGTGCGTCCTTTCATTTTGCACCCTTGTCGTACCATCGAAGAACTAGTTGAAAATTCTGTTAGCTATATCAAAAAAAGACATCTGGTAAAAAAAGGTGAAAAGGTTATCGTGGTAGCCGGTGAGCCAGTGGGTGAAGCTGGTACGATAAATCTACTGGAAGTAAGAGAAGTAAAATAAAACAAAAAACTCGCCGATAATTGGCGAGTTTTTTTATGTGCAATTTATCGTAGCAACAGATTACCTTGATAATCCGTTGCTACTTTATTATTTCAAAGTTGGATAGAGTGGAAAATTTTTGGTCAATTCTTTAACTCGATTTTTTATACTAACTAATTTTTCTTCATTATCGAAATTCAAAATAGCTTCATCAATCCAATTGGCGATGATTTTCATTTCAGCTTCTTTCATACCACGTGTTGTCAGCGCTGGTGTGCCTAGACGAATACCAGAAGGATCAAATGGTGAGCGAGTATCATCGGGAATCATATTTTTGTTGACGGTAATGCCGGCTTTATCGAGAGCGATTTGTGCTTGTTTGCCACCGATGCCTTTCATCGTAACGTCGATCAATAGTAAATGATTATCGGTACCACCAAAACATAGTTTATAACCTAGTTTGTTAAATTCAATTTCTAATACTTTGGCGTTCCTTTTGATTTGAGCTGTATATTCTTTGAATTCCGGTAGTAGCGCTTCTTTAAAAGCAACAGCTTTAGCCGCTATATTATTTTCGTGTGGGCCACCTTGCAGCCCTGGAAAAACTGCTTTATCAATATCTTTGGCAAATTTTTCTTTACACATAATCATCCCACCGCGCGGGCCGCGTAGAGTTTTGTGAGTAGTAGTAGTGACGACATCAAAAATTGGTACTGGGTTATTCATCTGTCCACCGGCGATGAGCCCAGCGATATGGGCGATGTCGGCCATAGTGATGGCTCCGACTTCATCAGCGATCGCTTTGATTTTTTCGTATTCGATTTCACGTGAATAAGCACTGTATCCAACCAAAATAATTTTTGGTTTATGTTCGAGTGCCATGGAGCGTAAATTATCTAAATCAATTTTTCCTTGAGAGTCTGTTTTATAACGGATGAAATTAAAAATTTTTGCCATGTAGGTTACTGGATGTCCGTGGGTTAGATGCCCACCGTGAGATAGATCCATGCCAAGTACGGTATCACCTGGTTGTAATAAAGCAAAATATACCGCTACATTAGCTGGTGCACCAGATAGCGGTTGTACATTCACATGCTCCGCTCCAAATAACTGCTTAGCTCGATCAATCGCGAGCTGTTCCACCTCATCGATAAATTCACAACCGCCATAGTATCGTTTACCACAATAGCCTTCAGCATATTTATTGGTGAGTACTGAACCAAGTGCATCGAGTACCGCTGGTGAAACAAAATTTTCAGATGGAATCATTTCTAATCCTTCTTCTTGGCGTTGTTGTTCTTTTTTTATGCTGTTTAAAATATCGGGATCAAATTCTTTAAGTGTATGAGTATACATAATTTTTAAATCAGTATTAACAAAAAAATATATCTTCTTCTATCACTATTTTTTTTAGATCATATTATTAGCATAACTTGAATTTCTCAACATCTATGATACCATACCGCCTATAAGCAGGCAATAACCTTATGAACAAAGATTTTTCGCTAATTGATGCCAATTTAGCTCGTGCTAAGGAGGGGCTGCGGGTGGTAGAAGATACTGTCCGATTTGTGTTGCGCAACGAGGCTTTGTACATCAAAATCAGGCCTTTACGCCATTTACTTGCCCAGCTCGAACACCTTCTCGGTGGGGCTACACGTCTTACAGGGCGTGATTTTGGTCAGGATTTAGGTCAAACCAGTGAAGAGAACAATATGGCTTCTAGACGTAATTTTTGGGGTTTGATGAAAGCCAACTTTTCGCGTCTTGAAGAAGCTCTGCGTGTATTGGAAGAATATTCCAAAATTTATTTACCATTACATTATTTTCATTTTCAAAAATTAAGATACGATGTTTATCGTCTGGAATTTGAAATTTTATCTTTTACCCCACATTATTGGTTGAATCTATATTTTGAAGCTGGGATAGTATATCCACTTAGTGACAATGTGGAAGAATTGGTTTGGTTAATGGATCATGGCGCCAAAGTTTTACAATTGCGAAATAAAAGTGGAGATAAAAATGAAATTTATAATCAGGCAAAATATCTCTGTGAGTATATTGATAAAAAAGATAAAGGTGCATTTGGATATACGCCGATACTTTTAATAATCGATGACTGTGCCGAAGTGGTGGCTCAATTACCGGTCGCTGGTATCCATATTGGTCAAACTGACATGTCACTTTTGCAGGCCAGAAAATTTTTTGGTAGTAGCAAAATTATTGGTAAATCTAATAATAATTTAGAACAGATGAAAGTTTCTGTAGCCGAAGGGGCTGATTATGTTAGCATTGGTCCGATTTTTCCAACCCCAACAAAACCAGATCGCACGCCGGTTGGATTAGAAGCACTTAAAAAAATCAAAAAAGAAATATTTATTCCGTGGTTGGCGATTGGTGGTATTGATAAAAAAAATGCACCAGAGCTGTATGACGCTGGTGCAAATAATATTGCGGTGATTAGGTCGGCCAGAGATTTTTTTATTTAATATCAAATACCATATAGGTGCCGTCTAGTTTTGCTCCAAGTTTACGATAGTAGTCACGTACACCCACTCCAGAAATTACCGCCAAGCGCGGTATTTTATTTTGCCGGCAGATGTCCATAGCGGTTTTTAATAATTCTTTGCCCATGCCGGTATGTTGAGATGCTCCAAGTTTGTGTTTTGCAATTTCTAAAGATTGTCCATAAACGTGCAGCTCACGAATAAAGGCAGGATAGGTGCCGGTTGGATCAATTCGAAAACGACAAAAAGCCAAAACCGCATCGCGTGTTTTATTTTCAAAACTTAAAAAATATTCTTGTCCGTCACTACTTTCGTATTGGTCTATAAATTTTTTTATTGTTTCTTTTTCCCAATCAATTTCAGTTTGATGGCCGATTTCACGACAGCGCAAGCAATGGCAGGTTTTGCCTTCGGCTTTCATTTCGGCCTGGATTACTTGGCGTAAATTTGTCACCATATTACCGGCCACGATGTGATGAGAGGGAATATCACGAATCAAACGTGAGATACGTAAGTAGTAAGGTACATCCGATTTAAATTCTTTTATAATTCTCAGTAGGTGTTTGTCAGCATAAGGTTTGAATTTTCCTTCCACTACCCAAGTATATAATTCAGAATTTCGTACTACCGTGCAGGGATAAATTTTTATCATATCGGGACGCAATCGGCTGTCGGTAAAAATTTGGCGTAACATTTTTAAATCCTTGGCTGGAGTGCTACCTGGAAGTTGCGGCATGAGGTGGTAATCAACTTTAAAGCCGTATTGGCGTAAAAGTTTGCTGGCTTCTACCGTTTCTTTTAGTCCATGTCCGCGTTTGGTCATTTCCATTATTTTGTCATCAATATGTTGAACTCCAATTTCAATACGCGTTGTACCCATTTCGCGCATAGCTAAAATGGTCTTATGATTAATAAAATCCGGACGAGTTTCCAAAGTCAGACCAATAATACGATGTTTGGCCGTTTCATTTTTCTTTTGAATTTTTACCATTTGTTTTCTCAAATCATCCAGACTCATTTTTTCTGAGACCGTACTTTTACGAGTGCGATTACAAGCTTCAAAACAGCGGGCGATGAACCAATACTGGTAGGTGATAGGATATGAGTTCCAAGTGCCGCCTTTGATAATCAATTCTACTTTATCAATTGGATGACCATTTTTTTTCAGTGCTTCTAAACGACGCCAAGTTTGTTCGTAAGGATCAAACGCTAATGATAAAGCACGAGCCGCCGCTGGTTCGTCGGAAATATAACTTTTTGGCATGCGGGCTTCGGTCGGACAGTAAGTACATTCACCTGGACAAGGAAACGGTTTGGTCAATGCGGTCACAATGGTGACGCCAGATAGAGTGCGTACGGCACGGCGCAAAAGATTTTTTTCGAGCTGGGGACTAATTTTTATCTTGTTTTCTTTAACCAACTTGTGGTATGCTTTAAGCAATTGAGTGGAAGTCGGGATATAACCGGGTTTATTGGTACGCAAAATTCGGCGCTTGATACTGTTGAGCGCTTCGGCGTCTTTTGGCTGTTTTTTATAACAGTCCAGAATAATTATTTCTTCTATTGTTTGCATATGGATTCAAAGGCCATTATACATAAGATTCGCCTAGATTACAACCGTATAGCCGGGTTGTTTTCTGGCTCACGATTTGATCTCTGGAAGGAGCTAAAACAGTTTGGAAAGTTTGTAAAAGATGGACAAAATATTTTGGATTGGGGTTGTGGTAATGGACGACTACTTTTTTTGTTTAAAGAGAAAAAAATTAAATATTTTGGACTGGACCAAAGTGATGAATTGTTGAAAATTGCTGAAAAAAAATGGGAAGCGGAAATAGTATCTGGTAAGGCTAATTTTTTTCTTACAGCTGACCAGGAAAAAACATTTGCGGATAATTTTTTTGATCTCGCTTTTCTCATTGCGTCTTTTCATCATTTGCCGGATGAGGAAACGCGCTTGCATTTATTAAATAAGATTTATAAAGAATTAAAATTGCAAGGGAAAATAATTATGACGGTTTGGAATTTGGAATCAGATTGGGCGAAAAGTAAATTAAAAAAAGATTGGAAAAATATTGGTGATAACGATTATATTATTCCTTGGAAAAATAATAAAGGTGAAATTTTGACGGAAAGATACTACCATCATTTTACCAATGATGAACTGAAAGGTTTGCTCGAAAAAGTTGGTTTCAAAAATATAGAACTTTTTTATGATGATATAAAAAATAACACAGATGGTCGAGGCGGGCGAAATTTGATTGCGATTGCGGAGAAATAATCTTATTAAAAAAAGTAGTGCACATAATGTGCACTACTTTTTTTAAATATTCTATTTAAATGTTTGCTTCTAACAGTGCTACTCTGTGGTCAAGATTTTTATGATTGTAAGCCAGCACTGTTATTTCTTCTTCGTTTTTATTATTTAGCCCTACAATTTTATCAAGAGTATTCATTATTTGAACGATATCATTTTTGGTAGCCATCCCGTCTAATTTTTCTTCCATTCGATCAAAACGTTCAGTGTGTTCGGCCACAGTACGAGCAATGATATCAAGCTGACTGTCATGTTCTTCAAGTTTTTTGTTTATGGTGTCAAACTGATTGTCATGTTCTTTCAGTTTTTTGATGATTTCCTCCATAAAATATATGTTAATTTTTCTAATAACTAGTATACAAAATTCTTGCATTATAGTCAACAATAAACAAAAAATACTCGAAATTAATCGAGTATTTTTACATTTAAGCGTTTAGGTCACTCGCACAATCTGAAAACAAATTTTATTTTCAAATTGCGAGGCGAGTGATAATTAAAATTTTCCAACCTCACACCCGACCGCTTTTTGTCAGATGTGAGGTTTGTATGTGGCGACCAGTAAATGGACACTTCAGATCTTGGCTACAACGTAGTGCAAGACGACACCCATGATGAAGCATCGCTCCCAGTTGATAACCTTGCAAACTTGATCGACGCCAACGTTGACATCGTAGCCGAGCAGATAGGCCAACTTCACCGCTTCGCCGTCCACGTAGAGGCTATGCTGTCGTTCGAGGTCAGGCCCTTTTTCCGAGAGGATAACCGCGTGCGCCAGTAGGATAGCTAGTCCGTCGTTGGAGACTTCTCCTAGGATGCCTTTGTTGATGCCGGCCATAATCAAGCCGTTCTTATCTGCCATATACAAAGTCGCATTGCTTGCCATCGATGACGTAAAGACGAAGGTGGTAATGTCGTACTTTGGTTTGGATCTATCCATAATTTGCCGAGTAATCGCGTCGAGTCGCGAATCACCATGAATAAAGACAAAGCCACCATTGCTACCATCACTGGTCCTTTCAAAGCTTTCGCCTTTGCATTCGACGAACGAACCACCACAAGCCGAGATCAGGATTGTCAGAAACAGATACAGAACGCGAATGTTGGACATGGTAACCTCCGAAAAAAGTTGAGAAACACCGGTATCTCTCTAAATCATCTCTATTTTATACAATAAAGATGATAATTGAAAGTAGATGTTTATAACAAAAACTACACTATTTTTAGTAGTGTAGTTAAGCACGCATCGTTTTTAAACGAGCGATTTTTATTTTTTCTTTAGAAGTATAAACTGCTAAAGTTTGTTTACTAAGATTTGTCCAGTTGAAACTTTTTTTAGTGAGTGTTTTATTTTCCACACCAGATACAGCGCGTAAATTTTCATCCTTAATTAGTTTGATTATTTTTTCAGCTAAGTCAACAATACTGGCATTACGGAATAAGAAATTTCGATCACTAATTAATTCTTGATGTTCTGGAATATCAGATAATAATACTGGTCGGCCATAAGCCATGGCCTGTAATACCGTGATCGGCATCCCTTCATTTTCTGAGGGGTTGATATACAAGGCGCAGTTGGCATAAGTTTCTTCCAAAATTTGTCCGTGCATCCAACTGGTAAAAATAATACTTTTATCGCCACGAGCAATATAATGTAATTCATCCAAATAATCATCAGTGAAAGTACTGCCGCCAACGATAGCCAATTTATAATCTTTCAATAACTCTGGATTTTGTGCACGAGCCATTTGCCAAGCTTCCAATAAATAATGAGCACCCTTATGACGCACCAAGCGTGAAACCATCAAAATGTATTTGTTTGGTTCTAGTTTGTATTTTTCCAATAAGTTGGCGCCGGTATTTTTGGAAACAACTACACCATTTGGAATATATTCTACTTTAGTATGATATTCATTCAAACAATAACTTTGAATTGTTTTGGATACGGTGATAGTTTGATGAGCAAAAGTACAAGCGGCTTTTTCACCGAGCCACAACATGAGCTTGGCTACTACACCCCATTTTTGGTGGTAACGATCGATACAATGAAAAGTAACTATTACTTTAGTTTTTGGAGAAAAGATTCTTGGAATCCAAGCTAATAATGCTGGCCCTACTCCGTGATAATGAATGATATCACAATTTTGATTCAAGGCATTTAAGGTAGAAATAAAGGTGTGAGAAATTGTATCCAAATGTTTGGTATAAATAGTAGGAGTATGGACGATTCTTACACCGTGATAGTTTTTTAAAGCTTTAGAAGTGTACCAAGCACGGGCGTATACCAAAACGTCGTGACCTTGTTTGGCCAGTTCACGCGACAAATCTTCCACGTGACGTTCAACGCCACCGTAGATAGCCGGTATCCCTTTTTGTCCGATCATAGCGATCCGCATATTTGGCTTGGCTTACATAATTAAAACTCTAAATAATAGCACAAATCACCGTTTTTGTCAAGGTGTATATCGGTTTTTGGCTAGGGTGTGGTATACTAACGGTAGTTAATATAATAAAAATTGGTAATATGAATAAAAATGGGTTGCTATGGAAGTGGTTAATTATTGGTTTGCCATTAACCTGGTTGGCTATTTTTTCGATATTTTTTTATTCTGATTGGTCGCTCAAAGCACAAGCGGTTGGTTTAATGCCTGAGATTTTGATTAAGAACGTATCTAGTAGTGTAGCTGTTGTACCAATCGTTTTGTCACCCCGTATAAAAGCGTTACGTCAGGTGGCGAAGGGGATTTATCTGACAGCCAGTTCAGCTAATAATAGTAAAAAGATGGATGAGATCATTCGTTTGATTGATAGAACCGAATTAAACGCAGTAATAATTGATATTAAAGATTATACTGGTTATATTTTGTATGATAGTCAGATACCAATGATTAAAGAATTAAAAACAAAACGAATTGTTTTAAAGAACGTTCCGGCATTGATTGCCAAACTTCACGAACATAATATTTATGTGATAGCACGTCAGACAGTTTTTCAAGATCCAATTTTGGCTGAAAAAAAACCAGAATGGGCAATTAAAAATAAACAAGGTGGAATTTGGCATGATCGAAAAGGTTTGTCTTGGGTGGATGTTACGCGCAAAGATTTATGGAAATATGATATTTCAATTGCCAGAGAGGTGATTGGTCTAGGTTTTGATGAAATCAATTTTGATTATGTTCGTTTTCCAACCGATGGTAATATTTCCAATGCGGTGATTCCAGCATCTAAAGAGCGCAATGGTGTGATGACTGGCTTTTTTAGTTTTTTGTCTGAACAGTTGAAAGATGAACCAGCCTATATTTCTTTAGATTTTTTTGGATTAGTAATGGAAGATCATACCGGCATGAATATAGGGCAGAAAATTGCCAACGCTTCTGATCAAGTAGATTATATTTCTCCGATGATGTATCCGTCGCACTATGCCAAAGGACATTTGGGATTAGCCAATCCGGCCGCTAGCCCGGGAAAAGTGATTGATAATGGTATGAAAAAAGGTTTGTCATTATTTGTAGATAAACGGGCACAATTACGACCGTGGTTGCAAGCGTTTAATATGGGAGCGCAATATGGCGCAAAAAATATTCGAGCACAGATTGATATGGTAGAAAAATATCCTAATGCCGGTTGGTTGCTCTGGAATGCGGCCAATCGCTATACTGAGGCTGGTTTAAAGTCGGAGTAAAAATTTTATGGGGATAACTTTATTGACAGTTGAATAATAGTTTGAGAACATATATCTACTATGCAGAATAATTATATTCACAATTTGACTATTAAGAGCTTCACAATCTTGTGTCGTTCTTTGGTATGGTCAACGGGTGATTATAATAATGTCTAATAGAAATTAAAAAAGCATTATCAAATCACCCTGGCCATCTGGTTAGGGTGATTTTATATATAATGGTTCTTTTACAACATAGAGTAGTGTGTATTTAAAATAACGTTTTCTGTTGTGGTGTAAAGATTATCTAAAATTTGGATGATGTTTACGCCACAACAGTTCGTTGTTGGCTAACCCCACTGTTTATCATACATACGATAAACAGTACTGTTTTGGCAGAGATATCTGCCAATGCTAATTTGGAGTTTACCCATGTCAAAGTCCATCGTCGAGCCTCCGCTGTCTAACGTTCCAGTTCCGCATACTGCGCCTCACTTCTGTGGTCAGGCGCCGGTTCCTACTGCGATTTCGCTGCCCCTGACTTTGCCGGGCACGGAGGCGGTTCTGGGCGGTCGTCGTAATTCGTCGAACCGCCACCGGATTTCTCGCCAGTTCGGGCCTCATCAGGCCGGTCTCGCTGAGCAGGCGAAGTACGACGGTAATTGACGTTTGGCCTCTGGGGTTGGTAGTTACGCACTACTCTCCAAGCTATTGCTTATTTTTTAAAATAGTCAGTAGCTTGGTTTTTCTAAACACTCTAATTCAATTAGGGTGTTTTTTATGTTATAATTATAGAAGTTAATATTAATGAGGCGAAAAAACAGATTAAAATATGTGGTTAATACTTTCAATAGTCGGTTATTCTATTCTAGCGGTAGTAGCAATAATGGATAAATATTTATTATCATCAGCCAAAGTTCAACCGGTATTATATACTTTTTATTCGACTATTTTTGTTTTACCGCTGTTATTGTTAATTCCATTTGGAGTAAATTTTTTACACACTCCGTTTGATTGGATAATGGCGGCGTTATCCGGCATCTCTTTTGCGTTGGCATTATGGACAATGTTTTTAGGTTTTGAAAAAAGTGAAGTTAGTCATGTTGGCCCGTTAGTGGGGGCAGCGACACCTTTGTTTGTGTTGTTGTTTAGTAACTTATTTTTATTCGAAATTTTAACTACGCGACAATTAGTAGCTTCTGGGTTGTTGATCGTTGGTTCGTTGTTAGTTTCTTTTGAAAAAAGCAAACAACATTCTGGCTGGCATTTGGGGATGTTGTGGGGTGTTTTAGCGGGTATTTTATTTGCCGCCTCGCATGTTAGCGCAAAATATATTTATGGGCATTATAATTTTTTTAGTGGTTTTGTTTGGACGAGAGTCGCGACTGGTTTAGTGGGATTGGTTCTGTTACTGCACCCAATCGTGTATCGCTCACTTTTTAAAAATACTATTTTAGATAAAGTAAAAAATAAAGTTTTATCTGCTCGGACAAAAAAGGATAATATTATTTTGGTAATAATAAATAAAGTTTTAGGTTCCGTTGCTGTAATAGTGATACAATATGCGGTAGCAATTGGCAGTGTATCACTGGTCAATGCTTTAAATGGTTTGGAATATGCTATTTTGATTATTTTAGTTTTATTACTGAGTAGATTTTGGCCAAATAAATTTAAAGAGGATTATGCATTGGGAGAAATACTGCTTGAATCATTGGCTATAATAGTGATTGCTACTGGTTTAATTTTATTAGTTTAGTATGTATTTAAATAAAAAAATACAGAAAAATATTTTACTATCTTTTGGAATATTTTTCTTAATTGTGGCTAGTATTTGTTATCTGTATTCTGATCTGGCTAATCCGAAAAATGAAAAAATTATTTGGGGTACGTCGTTTAGTCCGGGATATACTCGCTATTTAGGTTTAGATGTCGGCGAAGTTTATAAAGTAATTTTGGATGATTGGAAATTTCGTTATTTGCGTTTAACTGCACGGTGGGATGAGGTTGAACCAGAAAGAGGTAAGTTTAATTTTACAGAAGTTGATTATTTAATGAATGAAGCGGCTAAGCGTAATGCTAAAGTAGTCTTGGTAGTTGGACAAAAAACACCGCGCTGGCCGGAATGTAATGTCCCTGATTGGACAAAAAATTTATCCGATGATGAGTATCATGCGGCATTAAATAATTATTTAAAAATTGCCGCTGAACGTTATAAAAATAACCTAGCCCTCGAAACTTGGCAGGTTGAAAACGAAGCTTTTTTGGCATTTGGCAATAAATGTCATCCATTGAATATCGCAAAATTAAAAACTGAAATTAGCACTATTAAGAGCATAGATCCAAATCATTTGGTGATAATCACCGATAGTGGTGAATTAAGTTTTTGGAACAAAACAGCTAGAGCCGCTGATCTTTTTGGTAGTACTGCTTATCGTGTTGTATGGAATAAACGTAGTGGCTATTTCAATTATGATTGGTTGCCGGCAGTTTTTTATCGCTTGCATGCTTTGTTGTATGGTTTGAATTTGAACAATGTTTATGTTTCTGAGTTACAAGCTGAGCCGTGGATGCCTGATTATCCAATTACTGTTAATAATGTGTCTGAACAGTTGAAATCAATGAATCTGGATCGGTTACAGAAACAATTGGATTTTGCTCAGAGAACTGGGTTTAGTCGAGCTTATTTGTGGGGAGCGGAATGGTGGTATTGGTTAAAAATTAATGGATATAGTGGATTATTTGATTATATAAAATACTTACCAAAGTAAATTTAATTATTTGTCCCATTGACTAAAATTTTGTTTTTAGGTATATTACGGCTATTCATTTGGGTGATTAGCTCAGTTGGTTAGAGCGTCTCGTTTACACCGAGAAGGCCAAAGGTTCGAATCCTTTATCACCCACTTAGAAAATTTTTTGTAAACAGAGATTACACTCTGTTTTTTTATTTATAGATACTTGACTTTTTTATATAAAACATTTAGTCTTTTATCACTATCTCGTTGTGAGATAGATTGGAAAAAGTTATGACAAAGCGTCTAATCAAGGCAGATCGTCCTACTTCAAAAGACGGTCGCGCCTACCATCTACACACTCGGCTGGGCAGTCTTTCCGAGTTGTGTCTATTAGTCGGTTCACCAGAACGAGCCACAATGATCGCCAAGAATTTTTTTGACAACCCTAAGCTTGTCGGCAATTATCGTGGATTCAAGTGTTACACCGGATTTCATCTAGGAATTCGAATGTCCGTTGTGACTTGCGGTATGGGGGGGCCAAGCATCGGCATTGTTTTGCGGGAAGCCGTGGAGTCCGGCGCGCGGATTTTTATTCGCGTCGGTTCTTGCGGTACACTTCAACCAGAGCCGAATGTGGGAGATTCGGTGATTTGTACCGGAGCGGTTCGTTTGGATGGTGCTACAAAAAACTGGGCGCCAATCGAATACCCGGCTATTGCTGACTACCGGATTGTGGCTGCACTGGTGCAATCGGCCAAAGAGCTCGACCTGCCTTACCATGTTGGAATTGGGGCAACCACCGATTGTTTTCGAGAAGGTCAAGCTCGTCCGGACGTCGACGGCTATATCCCTCCTCGGCTGCAAGCTCAACATGAAGAACTCACACACTGCGGTGTGCTTTTCTACGCGATGGAAGAAGCTGCGTTGTTTGTGTGGTGTAGCACTCACGGGAATCTGCGCGCCGGTGTGATTGACGCAATTTACGCGAACCGCGTAACTGGTGATTTCAAAGTCACCGGTGATGAACAAGCGGCAAAGATTGCTATTCACGCTATGTGCTTGATCGCTCAAGGAAAATTCTAAAGTGTCTGTCCTTTCGTGTCGGGGGCACACGAAATTTCTCCTCAGCCCTCTCCATTAGTACATAATATTTTGTGTATTAATGGAAGCTGAGAAGGAAGTATAAATTAAAAACACACCAATTAAATTTGGTGTGTTTTATTTTTAATTTTTTTATCAAGCTACTCGTCAATATTATATACCATATAATACTCACGAGTAGGTAGCTTGATAAATCATGCCCCTTGTTCGCTTCGTTAAGACGAAGAAAAGAAACACAAATTTTTCTGTCCGTTTGCTAGAAGTCAACTTCGTAGGGGTGACGGTTCGGATCGTTGAGCAGCTTGATTACGCGCAGGCGATGACGCAGGAAGGCATCGGAATTCTCGAGAGAAACACTGGTTGGATGTACGAACAGTGGAATCGAGAAGCGATCTCCACAGGCCGCTTGCGGATTGACCACCCGATGCTTGGTGGATTTGAGAACGCCGTGCGTGTGGACGGCCAACATGTCGCCAATGTTTACAACCAGAGCCCCAGGAGGGTTGGTTGCATCCACCCAGCGATTCTGCCGGCTCTTCACCTGCAAGCCCGGCACGGTAGCCGGAACGAGCAAAGTGATCAGATTGATGTCAAAGTGAGCGCCGGAGCGATTCACCTTTTCATCTCCCTGCATTGCCGGGTAGTGAATGGGGCGCAACAGATTGCGACCATTCTCGATCCAAGCAACGAAGAACTCCGGATCACGCCGCAGATGGACGGCAATTGCCCGTAACACCTGTTTGCCCGTCTCCTTGAGGGCACTGTGCAATTCCAGCATCGTCGAACCGAACTCCGGGACTTCAGTCGGGAACTCATTCCCAACGTTGGCCAGAGGGTCGTTGACATGCCAGAAACGCATGTTATTGGGCTGTTTGTGTCCCGCCGAGGTTTCCGTTCGGGGGGGGGTGTAGCCGTATTGGCGCCCAATTTCTTTGAACTCGTACACCAGACGCTGTTCCTCAGTCATGTCGGTCAGGTAGACCTGCTTTGCGACTTTGAACGCCCGCTGTACCAACTCGTCGTCCACGCCATGACCGGTTACCGAGGCGAACCCAGTATTCCGAAAGGCGAGACCGAGCATGTCGGCGATGCGAAGATCATTGTCGTTGCCGTGTTTTCCAAACCCGTTCATGTTTACTACAGGAATACCCTGTGGTTTCATGGCCTACCTCACATTTGCGCAATATTTCAGCGCGTGTTAAGAGGCTATACTAATAAATAAGTATATAATTGTCAAATTAAATTAAAAACAAATAATTATTATTGGTTAGTATAGCAAGTATGATTGGCAACTTTTTATTTTAGTTATTTTATGATAAACTAAAGAGACTTTAAATATTTTTTTATGTTAAAAAAAGAACCGACAGTGGTTTTGCATCAGGGTGTTTACAAAAAAACCATAGGTATCAATAATGCAGTTTTTATGATTACCGGCATGACGATTGGTGCCGGTATTTTGGGGATCCCTTATGTGGTGGCACAAGTAGGAATTTGGATTGGAGTGACGTATATTTTAGTTCTTGGGATGATGATGTTGTTTTTGAATTTGATGATTGGTGAGATTACTGTACGCACTAGAGAAAGTTTTCAACTGCCTGGTTTAGTAGGAAAATATTTAGGTGGTCCCGCTAAAATCTTGATGTCAGTGATTATTATATTTAGTGGTCTGGGTACACTGTTGGCCTATTTGGTAGGAGAAGGTGAATCTTTGGCTGGTATTTTTGGTGGTTCTCCTGCTTGGTGGACGGTGATGTTTTGGACTGTTGGAAGTGTATTGGTGTGGCGGGGGTTACAAACGGTCAAAGTAATTGAAAAAATTTTAAGTATTTTAGTGATTGCTATTATTTTGGGCTTATCGATGGCTTTTTTACCCCATCTACAAGTGATAAATTTTAGTTATTTAAATTGGGGTAAAATTTTTCTACCCTACGGTATAATTTTATTTGCTCTTCATGCGGCTCCGTCTATCGCTGAAGCGCATGCTTTATTGCCAAATAATCAACAACAATTTAGAAAGGCGTTGATTGTTGGCACTTTGATTCCAATTTTTGTATATATTATCTTTGCTTTCGCGGTTGTTGGGGTCATGGGAAAAGAAACTACCGAAATAGCTACTTTGGGTTTAGGAAACAAATTTGGTTCTTGGGTCAGGATATTTGCCAATATTTTTGCTGTGTTTGCGATGGGGACTGGGTTTATGGGTTTGGGAATAGCCTTAAAACAAAGTTTGATATGGGATTGGAAAATATCATCATTTTTAGCCACTTTCTTAGTTATTTTGACTCCGTTGACTTTTTTTATGGCTGGCTGGAGAAATTTTGTAGATATTTTAGGGATAGTCGGGGGATTATTTTTGGGTATTGAAGCAATACTGATGACTTTAGTATATTGGAAAGCCAAGGAAAATGGTGACTTACCAATAGATAATTATAAATTACCTTGGGCTGGTTTATTGACAATTTTGGTATTTGTGGTATTTACAATTGTTACACTAGTTAGTATAATTCAACTTATTCATTTTTGACGGTGTTAGTTGTTGCTATGTGTAAGGTCGGTTACTTATCAACAACTTCCTTCTGTCGTTAATTTTTTTAAATAAACTATGTCTAATAATTTTGTTTTTACCTCAGAATCCGTAACCGAAGGTCATCCAGATAAAATCTGTGATCAGATTTCTGATGCAGTTTTAGATAAATTGATTGGTCAGGATCCAAAATCACATGTCGCTGTCGAATGTTTTACTACTACTGGTTTGGTAATTGTTGGCGGTGAAGTCACTACTAATGGTTATGCCGATGTGCAACAAATCGTTCGTGGTGTCTTGACTGATATCGGTTATACCGATCCAGCTTATGGAATTGATGGGGAACATGCTGGCGTACTAGTTTCTATCCATGAACAATCTCCAGATATTGCTCAAGGTGTGGATAAAACTGCTATTGAAGAACAAGGTGCCGGAGATCAAGGCTTGATGTTTGGTTACGCTTGTAATGAAACTGAAGAGCTGATGCCGTTGCCAATTTCTTTGGCGCACAAATTGGCCAAACGTTTGGCTGAAGTGCGTAAAAGTGGTGAGATTCCATATTTGCGTCCTGATGGCAAATCTCAGGTGGCTGTTGAGTATGTGGATGGAAAACCAACCCGTTTGCAAAATGTAGTAATTTCTACTCAACATCACGATTCTGCTACCAATGAGCAGATCCGTGCCGATGTCACTGAAAAGGTAATCAAACCAGTTTGTGAAAAATATATGGATGACAAAACTGATCTATTTATCAATATGACTGGTCGTTTTGTTATCGGCGGTCCTCAAGGTGATACTGGTCTGACTGGTCGTAAAATTATCGTTGATACCTACGGTGGGATGGGTCGTCATGGTGGGGGATGTTTTTCTGGTAAAGATCCAAGTAAAGTAGATCGTTCAGGTGCTTATATGGCTCGTTATGTGGCCAAAAATATCGTGGCTGCGGATTTGGCTGATAGATGTGAGGTACAGGTGGCTTATGTTATCGGTCGCGCTGAACCAACTAGTATTCGTGTGGATAGTTTTGGTACTGGAAAAGTAGCTGATGAAAAATTGGAAGAAGCGGTAAAAGCAGTGTTTGATTTCCGTCCTGGTAAAATTATCGAAAAACTTGATCTGCTCAAGCCAATTTATCGCGCTACTTCGGCCTATGGGCATTTTGGTCATGCTGAATTTCCTTGGGAAAAAACTGATAAAGTTACTGATCTGAAAAAAGCCGCTGGCGTATAAAATAAAGGTATAAAAAAAGACAGGTATAAAATACCTGTCTTTTTTTATCGTATTTTTATTTTACCAAATTTCCTTTTTTGCTTCCCAAATCATTAACCGATAAAATATTGTTTATTGCAGCTTTATTTAACATAAATAATTTACCAGTAGTTTTGTCATTAGCGGTGAATCTAATATCATTTATTAGATTGATATTTTTTCCAATTTGTTCTGGTGTTGGTATTGTGACCACTTCAAAATATAATCCGGTTTGGCTGTTTGGTGGAAGCTCGCGGTAATTCCAATTCATCGTGTGAGAACTTTCGTTAAAAGTTAAACTTGGACCGATAGAAACACTTTGTTTGCCAGTAAAATTTATACCATTAGATAAAGTAGCGGAAAAAACTGCATCGCGAACTGGATTGGTAGTATTTTTTATACTGACAAAAATCCAATATTTGGTAGCTTCGCCAATTTGTGGTGGTAGTGGACCACGTCCCAATTGATCACCTTCATTGGAGAAATATCGAGCTTCAGATATTAAACTCAATTCGGTAGACAGAATAATTTTTGCTGATTCACCAGAGGATGAAAATCGTTGTCCTGGAATATTTTTTAATTCGGAGTTAAACGACGGTTTTATTTCTAGTATAGCATTTTCTACGGCGCCAACGTTAAAAGTTGGTAATAGATAGATTTTAAAATCAAATTGATTTGTGGATTTTGTTTGGCTGTTGGCTAGGGCAGTGCGTTCGTTAGCGCTAATCAATAGGTCATTACCGTCGATTTTAAATCCATTTTCTTTAGCAGTAATTTTGAGATCGACAACACCAGGAGTAAAAGCAATTCGTATATAAGAGTTTCGTAATTCATATTGCCCATTATTTTGCCAGCTAACACTAGCGTTAAGCACCTGGTTTGGTTGAGCAAAAGTAAGGTTGTCTGTCAATTTACTTGATATACTGACATCGTGAGAAAAAGACTTTACTGTTATTTGGTTGTTTAATATATCTATTGGTTGATTGTTGATTTTGGCATTTACTAAAACATTTAGATTATATTCACCAGATTTGGCTGGCATAATAATTTCGCCAGTAATTAATTTTTCAGCATTTTTTTCTAAAGTAATATTTTGCAAATCAGTGTCTTTTAAATTGATAATTTTTCCAGGAAAATTAATATTAAAATTTAATCCTTCAAGCTTGGAATCCGAAGTATTTACTATTTTATAGACAAATGGTACGTGGTTGTTTGCAAAAGAAGTAGTAGCCATTTCTAATGAGGCTTTTAAAATACTATCGGATAGGTTTACTAAAAATGATCCGAGTTTTTGTTCGCGATATTTGGATTTTTCTGGTAGATAGGAAAATAGGGCAGAAATTTTTTCATCTTGTTTTGGTAATATCCAAAGATGACCGTATATCTCCACTTGACTGCTGGCACCTGGACGCAATTCTTTGAGTTCAAAAGTGGAGTCATCTCTAAATGTAGTAGTTGGTGTAAGATCGCGATCCACTATAAAACCATCTGGTAGATGTAGAGCTAGAATTGGTTCAGATAGATAATATTTACTCCTATTTTTATAATTGATTGTTATTTTAGTTAGCTCACCACTTTTGATTCGATTTGAGCCTAAAGATATCTTTATGTCAATTTGATCAGTTAAACCAGGGTTCCAAAAAAAGAAAAAAAGCGTAGATCCTAGCATTGTAGTGGCTACGGCTAACAAAAATAGATCAAACGCAAAAAGTTTTTTGGCATGATTGTAAACCTTGTGATAGTGTAAGTGATAATGTCTATGGAAAAAGTTGTAAATTATTTTAAACATAAATCGCTGAAAATTTAAATGGCCATTTGCAATTTACTTTTTATACCAACGATATTTTCTTCGCATTTTTCTATACGACCATCTTGCTCCAAATTTTTGTTGGTGTGAACTTTTGAATTAGAATTTACTGCGTATAATTCTTGAAGAGTTGTGTTGGCAGTAACAGTTAACATATCGATAGCAGTTTTGAGATCGGTAATATCACTACGAACATCTTTGATTTCTCCACGAATATCCTTGATTTCTTCATGAACATCTTTAATATCACCTTTGGTGGCTGATTGTTCTACTAAAATATCAAGCATGGTTTTTTGTTCATCCAATTGTTTGCCGTGTTCACCAAGTACTTTTCTTATTTCTTTAAATTCTGTATCGTGATCGGTAAGTTTTTTTCTTACCTCTTTAAATTCTACATCATGTTCGCCAAGTTTTTTTAGAATTGTTTCCTCCATATTTTATAATTATTTAGTATACTTTTATGTTACCCCTATATTACCCCAAAAACCATATTTGGTCAAACAAAAAACTCGACCATTTTAGTCGAGTTTTGTAGTTATTTTTTCTTCGGTTGGTTGTTTGGTAATCGATTTGGGGTTGGGGGAGTAGAGCGGATTTTTAATCTTCCATTTTTCTACGAATTGCCCGATGCCTTTGTTGGCTAGTTTGTTTTTTACGGTGGTGTGGTGCTGAGACCATTTTACCAGACTTTCAAAATTTACCTTATAACGACCAGCCACTATTACATAAGTGATTTCTTGAGCTGAGATGGCGCGACGAATGGTTTGGGAGTTTACTCCAAAAAGACGGGCAGCTTCAGAAATAGATACTCTGATCATTTCTTTTGGTTTTTGGTCGATATTAGTGAGAGTTGTTTTTGAGTCTTCCACAAGATTTGTATACACTAGTCTATACAAATTACTGGATTTTTGTGTTTTTGTCAAGTTTAATTGTTGATTTGGGAGAGATTTTTTATTAGCGGTGATTTAACGATTAAATAGACGATATTTACGTATTTGACCAATGTTATCATTTTTGCTATCATATGCTTTATCGCTTTTGGCAGACTCGACCATATTCGAAGGTAAGTGTAACACTTTTAACTTTCTCTCGTCTTCTATAATGTCAAACGTGATTAAAGAGAAAATTCTTCTCTACAAGATATATACAAAGAAAGATACGGACGCTTACGCTGAACTCTACGATCTGTATGTTAAACGAATTTATCGGTTCGTTTTTTTTAAGGTTGGCAGTCATGAGAACGCCGAAGATGTAACATCAGAAGTGTTTTTGAAAGTTTGGCAATATTTGATTGGTGGTACCGATTCAGTATCAGATATCAAAAGTTTTAGCGGCCTGCTCTATCGGATCGCGCGCAACAGTATTATCGATTTTTATCGCGCCAGAGCTGTCCAAAATGAAGTACCAATAAATGAAGATACCGATCTAAGTGATAGTGGAAGTTGGTATGGGCAACTAGGTGATAAGATTGAAACTGAAAAAATTATTCAAACAATCAAAAAATTGAAACAAGAGTATCAGGAAGTTTTGACATTAAAGTATGTTGATGAGCTCGAGATAAGAGAAATTGCTGAAATTACTAGCAAAGGACAGATTGCGGTTCGAGTTACACTCCATCGCGCCTTAAAAAAATTAAAAGAAATATTGGGGAAAAATTAAGTATATGTCGCAAGATTTAATTGCACAACTTAAACAGCTCAAGCACGGGGAAGTGAAGCCTCGACAAGAGTGGTTGAACAACAACCGCGCGCTTTTGCTATCCCAAATAAAAAATACCGTTATTCCAGAAGTACAAAAACTAAATTTTGATAGTATTTGGAATACCATGTCATTGTTTGTTCCTCGCACTTTAGTCTTCAATGTATTTCGTCCAGTGGCTGTTCTGTTGGTAGTTTCAATCGTTGCGACTAGTGGTTGGGTGGCCAGCGTGGACGCTTCTTACAATGCTTTGCCAGGTGATTGGTTGTATCCAGCCAAACGGGCGGGTGAAAAAACTCAGGTAGCGGTGGCTGGTATGATTGGCTCGAAAAAAACCGAAACTATTTTACATTCTGAATTTGCCAAACGTCGTGCTAGTGAGACTAAGCAGCTGGTGGCTAGTAAAGATCCGCAAAAACAAGAAAAAGTAAAAGAATCTATCCAAGATTTAAAAAATGAAATTGCAAATGTTAACCAAAATTTGGAAGAAATAAAAATTGCGTCTGCTAGCAATTCAGTTTCAGCCAATATAGTTAAAGATATAAAGCAAGATTCTGAGCAGGTAAAAAATACTTTAGAAGAAGTGAAGGCGACTTTACTCATTACTTCCAATATTAACGATACTAGCTCTACCAAAGAAAATGCTGTGGCTATCAACGAAGTGAAAGATTTGGCCAAAGATATTTCGGTTAAAGCGGTAGAAGTGATCGTTACAAAGCACTTAGAAGGGGACAAAACAGTATCTTCGGAAGAAGTGAAGCAGGAGATCAACAATACTCTACAAACAGCATCTTCTGACGCTCAGCAGTCCAAACAAAGCGTAATCGACGTACAAGCAGTGGTAACTGCGGCCAAAGTAGGAGCCAAAGATTTGGCTACTCAGCCGACAGTCCTTGCGAGTACGACTGCTGCTCTTAACCAAAAGATTTCAGACGTGGCTATTATCACCAATAATGCAGCCGCTCAAAATAAAACGGTAACTGATAGTGTAAATAAGAAAGTGACTGAAGCAGTTGACGCACTTAGCAAAGGTGACCTTTCCAAAGTGATGGAAAAAATGAAAGAAGCTAATACTGCTACCAAAGAGGCTGAAAAAATTTCAGATCAAATGGTTAATAATGTTCAACAATTGGTGCCGGTTGCCCCAATTATTGCCGTAACTGATCTTAAAAAAGATGCAATAGATTCAAAAGATATCAAAGTGATTCTTGATACATCTACATCAGCTATGTCACCAATTATAAAAGTTGTTTTTCCCACAGACAAGAAATAAATTTCTTTTTCCGGGAATGACCGAGTCAATAAAGTGACGTTGTTATCCCCGGAGAGAGAAAACAAAAAATACAGTTTTGCCCCAGGTCGAGGGTTCGTAATGAACTTGCAAAACTTTGGTACGTTTCGACATTAGTCGAAACAAAATCTCATTGCGTTTGACCGTTGTATTTATATGACGCGCGCAAAACAATGAGGTATATTAATTATATTTATGACAAATTTATTAAAATTAGGTAAAAAGATCTTTACCGTTGGCGTTGTCGCCACAACTATCTTTTGGTCCTTGGGTGTTGCCGCATTGGTACCAGCTGTAGCTAACGCTGCAACTGAAACTGATTGTGCTACATTGATGGCCGGAGATTTGGTAAAAACTTCAGTTTCCCCAGTTATCTACGCTGTTAACGCTGACAAGACAAAATCTTATTTCCCACAAGGTGATAGTTTCAAATCTTGGACTGCTGATAATAAATATACATACAAACTTATCGCTCAATCATGTTTGTCTTCTTTGAAGTCTGCAACTGCAGTTTTACCTCGTCCAGGTACTTACTTGGTAAAGGAACAAGCTGCTGATGCTGTATACATGGTATTGCCAGGCAACAAATTGGCAGAATTATCTGCTGAAGCTGCCAAAGCTTTATATGGTACAAATTACATGGCTATGCCAGCAAAAGGTGGCCATACTATTACTATGGATGACCCATCTTGGACTTTTTATTCTCAGCTCCAGGTTGGTGGTTTCGGTGTTAAAATCACTGAATCTCTACCTACTGCCGGCGCTTTGGTAAAAGTTGGTGCTACTTACTATGTGGTTGGTGCTAACAAAGTTTTGAGTGAAGTAACTGCAACTGGTTTGACAGCTAACCGCTTCCAAACTAAGTTTGCACATGTTTTGACTGCTACTACTGGTTTCACAATGAGTGCTGCTAAAGTAGAAGCTCAAGATGCTGTTTTAACTGATCGCACACAGGGTGCTGCAGGTCCTGTAGGAGGAACTTCTACTACACCAGCTGTTCCAGCTGGCGCATTGACTGTTTCTTTGTCTGCTGATACTGCTGCTGCTACTACTTTATCTGCTTCTACTGTTTACAACAATGTCTTGACTATCAAGCTTTCTGCTGGAAGTGAAGGCGCAACTGTAAATGGTTTGACAGTAAAGAAAGCTGGTTTGGTTCTTAACTCCAATATCAGTGGTGTTAGTGTTTGGGTAAACGGATATCGCAAAGGTGATGTAATGTCATCTTTCAATTCTGACAACAAAGTGTCTGTTGGTTTTACAAATTCTGCTATCGTTATCCCAGCCAACGGCTTTGTATTGGTGTCTGTTGCTTTCAACTTGGGTAGTGGTGCTACTGGTGGTACTGTTGCCGCTCAGATCGCTGCTGCTACTGATATTGATACCAAGGCTTCTGTGGGTGGTACTTTCCCAATAACTGGGAATACCTTTGGTTTAACTGACGGTTCTGCAACTTTGGCTTCTGTCACAATTGTAGGTCAATCTGTTGGTGGTCAATCTGCTGAGCCAGTGTCTGGTGATACTGGTCAGATGGAAATTGGTCAAACCAAAGAAGTTGCCAAATTCAAATTTACTGAAGCTGGTACTAACGATGCTACTATTGAGAAATTAACTTTCTTCGTAGCAGGTACTGTTAAAGAGAAAGATCTCCAAAATTTTGAGCTCTATGCTCCAGATAACAGTTTGTTAGGTTCAGCCGCTTCAGTTTCTGATCGTTATTTGACTATAAATTTGAAGGCTCCATATAAACTACCAAAAGGTACTAATCGTACTTTGACTTTGAAGGCTACCGCAATGGATGGTTCTGGAAACTGGTTCCAACTACAATTGCAGAGTGATTCAGATGTAATGGTAAAAGATGGTGGAAATTCTTTCTATGTATTGCCACTTGATTCTGATGGTGGTGCATGGTCTGCTGCAACTTCTACCACTGGTTATTTCAAATTGAAATCCGGTGCTTTAACTGTAACAAAGAGCACTGATTCTCCATCAGCAAATTTGGCTAAAGGTTCTACTAATGTATTACTTGCTAAATTTGACGTCAAAGCTGTCGGTGAAGCTGTAGAAGTACGTAAATTACAAGTTACTGTTGTAACTACTACAGCTACTGCTACTAAATTAGCAGGAAACTTGAAAGTGGTTGTAGATGGTTCTACGATTTTGACTCAAGCTGCTTCAGCTGCTAGTTTGTATTCTGGCTTGTCTGGTCCTACTCAATATACTCTGTCTCAATATGTGACTATTAAATCTGGAGAGACCAAAGTATTTGAAGTATATGGTGATATTGATGCAGCTGCTGCAGCTACTTCAGCATATCAAATCAAGATCGGTAAGGCTTATGTTAAGAGATTATCCACTTTGGATTTCCAAGACAACCAACCTAACGATATTTATGCTGCTAATTCTTTGTCTCTTGGTGGTAACACTCCAAGTATTGCCAAAGATACTTCTTTAGGTAATAAAACACTTGCTCCAGGTGGAAGTGCACAGGTTCTTGGCCGTTGGGTAATAAAAGCTCCAGAGGCTGAAGAAATTGATGTAACTGCTTTGAACATTTCTTTTGCAAATAGTGGCTTGACTGTAGCTACATATTTGCAGAATCTTGCTCTATATAGCGGTGACGTTCAACTCGGTGCCTCTGTTAGTGTAGTTGCTTCTACTTCAAATTCATTCACCTTTACTTTGAATGTTCCAAAGAACGTTACTAAAGATTTGACTTTGAAAGGTACTATTATTGGTTCTGCTTTAACTGATAAAACCGTTTCAACTACTATTTCTAGTTTGACCTATGTTGGTAAAACTTCAAATAGTTCAACTGATGATACTACTGGTTATGCAGGTCAACAGAACACTATCAATAGTGCTACTGTTGCTATGACTGCAGCTTCTGATGGTACTACACAATCAAAAGTGTTGTTACCATCTGCCTCTCAGGTTCAACTTGGTAAATGGAAAGTAACTGTTACTAACCAAGATGTTGTATATAACAAATTAAGATTATATACGGTTGAGTCCACAACTACTCTTGATACATCTGCTGGTAACTTTGGTTCTTTGTCTCTCTACGAAGCAGGCAAGGAAACTACTCCTTTGGCTACAGGATCCTACTTGCCAGGTTCTGGTAACGGTTATGTAGAATTTACTGGTATGAACTGGACTGTTCCAGCTGATTCTGTAAAATATCTAGTATTAAAAGGTCCAGTTAATGGTTCTGGTACTATGGATACAGCTAGCTACAATGCATGGACATTGGGTGCTACTAGTACAACCAACTTGGATATACTTGCCGGTGGTAGTAATATCTCCACTAATGTTACTGTCACTAGTCCAACTTCTACTTTCTACTTGTTCCACAATTCTTCTCCAAAGATTGTTAAGAATAATATTGGTACAAGTTTGGGTTTAAACAGTCAAGCACAAATATTCTCTTACACTGTTTATAACAATGGTGATCGTGAATTAACTCTTGCTACTTCTTCTGTATATGTGAGTGTTAGTGGTTTGACAGGTACTGCTTCTGCTACTGGTACTATTAGCTCATTCAAATTATGGAATGCTGATGCTGCTGGTGTGATGGGAACAAACCTAGCTTCCGCTAGTACAGCTTTTGGTCAGATGTGTTTGGGTGGTCAAGTTGATCTTACTGCTGGTTGTGCTGCACAAAATTCTACTACTACTGTTTTTGGTGGTTTTAGTGAAACTGTCACTGTACCTGCTGGTGGTTCTCGATCCTTCGTTGTTACTGCTGATACTACTGATGTATTAGATGGTAAATCACAAGGTACTGTATCTGTATCCGCTATGTTTGATGGCGCTATTGGATATAGTAACGCAGTTACATCTGGTCAAAGTGAAACTCATTGGGGTGTTGGTAAGTTATTATACTTCTACACACCAGTTGGTGGATCTGTAAATGGCACTGCTTATGGTGCTTCTGACTCTTATGATGTAGTAGGCGATACCTTGACTCGCTCTGCATAATGGGTGAACGTTCACTTTTAGTGCATTTCGGTTAACACAATCGAAGCAAAACCCACCCTTTCCGGGGTGGGTTTTTGTTTGTTGACGTCTTTATCCAATAATAGTATACTTTGTAGGTATAAAAATTATATCTTACTATAAATTGTGTTTATGAAAGAAAAAATTGAACAGCTCATTAAGTGGTTGATTTATGCGGTTTTCTTTGTACCGTTGCTTGTTTTTCCAAGCTCTTATATTTTTCCATTTATTGTACCAAAGATTATTTTTTTTCGCTCCTTAGTAGAAATAATGACAGTATTGTATGTTTTGTTGTTGATCATTAATTGGCAGCAATATAAACCAAAATTTAACTACTTAAACGTTGCAGTGTTTTTATTTTTATTAAGTTTTGCGGTCTCTACGTTTGTTGGTACGGATATATATCATAGTTTCTGGGATAACCATGAACGTATGTTAGGGTTGTTTACTTTGTTGCATTACGTTGCTTTTTATTTTATTTGTGCGGGTGTTTTAAGAAATTGGAAAGATTGGAAATGGGCTAGTAGAATATTTTTGATAGGTGGTTTTTTTGTAATGTTTATTGCCTGGTTACAAACTCAGATATCTGACCTGCTGTTAAATGGTGGAGCAACGCGTGTGAGTAGTACTTTAGGAAATCCAATTTACGTTGGTGGTTATGGTTTGTTTTTACTTTTCCTATCTGTGCTATTGTTGAGTTGCGAAAAAAATAATTTTTGGAAATGGTTTTATGGGGTAGTTGGTTTTTTTGGTTTCATGGGAATGTTTTGGAGTGGGAATCGCGGTACTATGCTAGGGTTGGTTGCTGGGGTAGCTTTTGCTTTAGTTGCCTATATTATAGTATTAAAAAAATATCCTAAAATACGATATGGTTTGTTGACACTAACGATGCTAGGAATATTATCTATTTCTTTGTTATATACTTTTAAACATACATCTTTTGTGCAAAATTTACCGGCTATTGGTAGAGCAGTTAACACTTCTTTTGAAGATATAAAAACCAGTCCTAGATGGATTGCTTGGGAAATAGCTATAGAAAGCTGGGAAGAAAAGCCAATTTTTGGTTGGGGTCCAAATAATTATTTCTATGCTTTTAATGAACATTACCAATCCAAGTCACTAGATTTTGGGTATGGTGAAACCTGGTTTGATAATGCACATAATATTGTATTAAATACTTTGGCAGTACAGGGTGCTTTTGGGTTATTGACTTATTTTAGTGTGTTTATAGTAGCGCTTGTTGGTTTGGTTATGGCGTATCGCAAAAAATCAATTGATTTTAATTTTATGATAATTGGTGGTGCGTTTGTGGTGGCGCATTTTATTAGTGTTGTTACTGTGTTTGAAGATCCAACTTCTTATATTTATTTAATGTTTTGGTTAGCGTTAATTAGTGTTTTGTCATTTAATCCAAATGGTGCTTTAGTTGAACCTGTTAAAAAAATGGCCTCAACTATTATAAATCAGGATAATAAAATTGGTAATGGTTTAATTATTGGAACTGTAGTGTTTGGTATTTTTGTAGTTTTTATTTTTAATATTCAGCCAGCTCGTGCTAACCAAAAAACTTTAGATGCTATACGTACTTTGATGTCTGATCCAGTAATTGGTATGCCTGTGGCAAAAGAGGCTTTGGAGTTTACATCTCCTCACATAGATGATATTCGCAATGATATTGGTCGTACGGTGTCGCAGTCATTAAATGCTGGGTGGCAGAAGATAGGCAAAGAAAAATCAAATGAGCTGTTATCGTTAGCTACCGATAATGTAGAAAAAAATTTGATTTTACATCCTTTAGATATTCGCAATCAATTGGCATTAGCTCAGATGTATCAGTTGGGGGCGATTATGAACAATAACGCTATGTATGCTATTAAGGCTGAAAGTGTGCTTGAGGATGCTTTAAAAAAATCACCAAAAAGACAGCAGATTATTTATAGTTTATCTGGTATAAAACTGCAATTAAACAAATCTGCTGAAGCGATAAAAATGTTGGAAGAGGCCATATCAGACAATCCTAGAATAGGTGAAAGTTATTGGAGATTGGCCTATGCATATAAGGTAAGTGATCAGGAACAAAAAGCTGTAGAATTAATAAAAATATCTCAAGACAGAGGTGTCAAATTTACTGAGCAAGAACAAGGAATTATCAGTCAATTTAATTTGGTGGTTAGTACTAGTAGCATAAAAAAGAGGTAATGATATGAAATTTAGTGATTTACTTAGATTGCCAGAAACAAAAACAATATTAAGTTTGAACGACGTGTCAACTACTTTGTTGCATGCAAAGATTATTAAAAATAAAGTATTCCTTAAACGAATATATACAGATTTTTATCAATATTTTAATAATCTAGTTTCTAGCAATACAGGGGAAAGATGTTTGGTTGAATTAGGAAGTGGAGGTGGGTTTATTAAAGAAATTATTTCAGATGTAATTACCTCTGATATTATTGCTCTGCCCAATATAGATAGACAATTTTCCGCATTAAAAATGCCTTTTGAAAAAAATACGGTTGATGCATTTCTAATGATCAATGTGTTGCATCATGTGGATGATTCTATGTCGTTTTTCAAAGAGGTGGATAGATGTCTTAAGATTGGGGGTAAAATAATCATGGTAGAGCCTGCCAATACTTTGTTTGGACGTTTCATTTATAAAAATTTTCATCACGAATTATTTGATCCTTCTGGTGATTGGGGTTTTGAAAGTGGGGGGCCGCTTTCTTCGGCAAATGGAGCGATTCCTTGGATAATTTTTTATCGTGATAGACAAAAATTTGAAAAAGAGTTTCCAAATTTAAAAATCAAACAATTAGTTTCTCACACACCTTTTAGGTATCTAATAAGTGGCGGAATTTCGATGCGGCAACTACTACCATCTTTTATGTATAATTTTGTAAAAATATTTGAAAGCATCTTAACTCCTCTTAATAATTATTTAGGTATGTTTGTTAGCATTGAAATAGAGAAAGTTGCTTGAATAATTCATTGTATATAGGATTATTTTGGTAAGTTGTAAAATTTTTTTTATGAAAAAAGCATTGATTACAGGTATTACCGGCCAAGATGGCTCATATTTAACAGAGTTTTTAATGGCAAAAGGCTATGAAGTTCATGGTATAATTCGTCGTTCCAGTAGCTTTAATACCGCTCGATTGGAGCATATTTATAGGGATCCGCATGAAGTTGGTGTACGTTTAAAGATGCATTATGGTGATCTAACAGATGGTAGTAATTTAGATCGCATTTTAGACAAAGTTCAGCCAAATGAAATTTATAATTTGGGTGCACAAAGCCATGTAAAAGTCAGTTTTGAAATTCCTGAATATACGGCTGATACAGACGGACTTGGTACTTTGCGTTTATTAGATGCAATTCGTGGTACTGGATTAAAAACAAAATTTTATCAAGCTGGTTCATCAGAAATGTTTGGAAAAGTTCTGGAGACTCCACAAAAAGAAACGACACCGTTTTACCCACGAAGTCCATATGCCTGTGCCAAAGTTTTTGCACACAATATTGCGATAAATTATCGCGAGGCTTACAACATGTTTGTATGTAATGGTATTTTATTTAATCATGAATCTTCACGTCGCGGTGGTACATTTGTAACAAAAAAAATCATTGATTCTTTTGCTAAAATTAAAACTGGGCAACAAGAAAAATTATATCTCGGCAATCTAGACGCTAGACGTGATTGGGGTTATGCAAAAGATTATGTCGAAGTAATGTGGTTAATGCTGCAACAAGAAAAACCAGATGATTTTGTGATTGCCACAGGTGAAACGCATAGTGTGCGTGAATTTGCCGAAGAATCTGCGAATTATTTTGGTTTTGATCTGATTTGGGAAGGTAGTGGGTTGGAAGAAAAAGGCAAAGATAAAAAAACTGGTAAAATTTTAATTGAGATAGATCGTGAATACTTTCGTCCAGCAGAGGTGGAATTTTTGCTTGGAGATGCAAGCAAGGCAAAGAAAATCTTGGGATGGAGTCCAAAAGTAAAGTTCCATGAATTGGTCAAAATAATGGCCGAAGAAGGACTAAATGTTTTTAAATAAATGGAATAATGTTTATGATAGCCAAGACAGCTAAAATATTTATCGCTGGACACAAGGGGTTGGTGGGGTCTGCTTTAGTTCGTTGTTTGCAAAATCAAGGATATAATAATTTGGTTTTACGCACGCACGCAGAATTGGATCTGCTTCATCAATCAGCAGTGTCGAATTTTTTTACTATAGAAAAACCAGAGTACGTTTTTTTAGCTGCGGCTAAAGTTGGTGGTATTTTGTCTAACAATACTTATCCTGCGGACCATATTTATGAAAATTTAGAAATTCAAAATAACATTATCCATCAGTCATATAAAAATGGTGTTAAAAAGTTATTATTTTTGGGATCTTCTTGTATTTTTCCGCGCCTTTGCCCACAACCTATGAAAGAGGAATATTTATTGACAGGACTATTAGAACCAACTAATGAACCGTATGCATTGGCCAAGATTGCTGGAATAAAAATGTGTCAGAGCTATAATCGTCAGTATGGTACAAATTTTATCGCGGCCATGCCTACCAATTTATATGGTCCAAATGATAACTTTGATCTAGATACTTCACACGTTTTCCCAGGGTTTGTTAGAAAATTTCTTGAAGCCAAAGAACATGAAGATAAACAAATAATCATTTGGGGTACAGGAGTAGCTAGAAGAGAATTTTTGCATGTTGATGATATGGCAGATGGTTGTTTGTTTTTGATGAATAATTTTGATCCTACGAAAGAGCAGAATGAAAAAGGTGAAATTTTTTTTAATTTAGGTACCGGTAATGATATTAGTATAAAAGAACTGGCGGAGTTGTTTAAAAAAATCATTGGATATAATGGGGAGATTACTTGGGATAAATCCAAACCAGACGGCATGCCTCAAAAATTACAGGATATGACAAAAATGCATGCACTTGGTTGGAAACACAAAGTTGATTTAGAAGAGGGAATTAAATTAATGTATGATTGGTTTAAAGATAACCATAAATAAATTTATCTTATGAATAAAGAATCAATTACTGAGCATTTCGACCTAACTGCCACTCGAAGAGATGAGTGGAGAAATAAAAATAAATACTATCATCAGGAAATAAAATCTTTGTTAAAATTTTTAATTCCAGAAAATTCTAAAGTTTTGGAAATTGGATGTTCTACCGGCGATGTTTTGGCTGAGCTAAAACCTGTTTATGGCGTTGGTCTTGATATTAGTGCTGAAACCGTTTCTGTTGCCAGAAAAAAGTATCCACATCTAACTTTTTTAGTGGCTGATGCCGAACATTTTGATATGGCTGAAAAATTTGATTATGTAGTTTTAACTGATGTGGTTGGTTTTTTTAAAGATGTGCAGTCATCATTTGAACAATTACAAAAAGTTAGTCATAGTCGAACAAAAATAATTATTACTTATTATAATTTTCTTTGGGAACCAGTTATGATGGCGGCGGATAAATTGTCCTTGAAAATGAAAAATCCCGTACAAAATTGGTTGTCAAAAGAGGATTTGATCAATTTACTTTATTTAACTAAATTTGAAGTAATAAAAAGTGGAGAAAGATTGTTATTCCCAAAGTATTTTCCTCTGCTGTCTTCTTTTTTAAATCATTTTTTAGCAAAATTACCTTTATTTAGAAAATTATGTGTGGTAAATTTTTTAGTTGCTAGGCCAGTTCCGTTGATGCATCCTCTGCTGGCTGAACCTTCTGTTACGGTTGTTATACCTGCAAGAAATGAAAAGGGAAATATAGAAGCAGCCGTACAGCGATTGCCAAAATTAGGTTCACATACAGAAATTATTTTTGTAGAAGGTCATTCTTCAGATAATACATTTTTAGAAATTGAAAGGGTTAAGAACGCTTATCCATCTTTAGATATTAAATCCATGATTCAAGATGGTAAGGGCAAAGGTGATGCTGTCCGCAAAGGATTTGATGCGGCCACTGGCGATATTTTAATGATTTTAGATGCTGATCTGACAGTTAAACCGGAAGAATTGCCAAAATTTTATAAAGCGATCACTTCTGGAGCTGGAGAATTCATAAATGGATCTAGATTAGTATATCAATTGGAAGATCAATCAATGCGCTTGTTGAATATTTTTGGCAATAAATTTTTTAGTATAATGTTTAGCTGGCTTTTAGATCAGAGATTAAAGGATACTCTTTGTGGTACTAAAGTTATTTGGAAAGACGATTATCAAAAAGTAAAAATTGGTAGGTCTTTTTTTGGTGATTTTGATCCTTTTGGTGATTATGATTTATTATTTGGGGCTTCGAAATTAAATTTAAAGATCATTGATTTGCCAATTCGCTATCAAGCAAGAACATATGGCACCACCAATATTTCACGTTTTAGTCATGGTTGGTTGTTACTTAAAATGTGTTTTTTTGCCATGAAAAAGATTAAATTTATTTAATTTCTTTATTATAATTTTATGAAAACTGCTCTAGTTTGTGGTGCCGGTGGATTTATTGGTAGCCACTTGGTAAAAAAATTAAAAGGAGAAGGTTTTTGGGTTAGAGGAGTTGATTTAAAATTGCCGGAATATAGTGTGACTGTGGCTGATGAATTTGTTGTTGGTGATCTAAGAGATCAACTTTTTTGTCAAAAAATGTTAGATAGATCTTTTGATGAAGTCTATCAACTGGCAGCAGATATGGGTGGAGCTGGTTATATTTTTACAGGTAATCATGATGCAGATGTGATGCATAATTCAGCGACCATAAATCTGAATATGGCATATTATAGTCAGAAAGTTGGTGTAAAAAAGATTTTTTATTCTTCTTCGGCTTGTATTTATCCAGCTTATAATCAATTGGATCCAGATAATCCAAAATGTTCAGAGGATTCTGCTTATCCAGCTGAACCAGACAGTGAATACGGCTGGGAAAAATTATTCAGTGAACGATTGTATTTGTCCTTTTATCGTAATTACAATCTAAATGTTCGCATCGCACGATTTCATAATATTTTTGGACCAGAAGGAACGTGGCAAGGTGGTAAAGAGAAGGCACCAGCGGCTATTTGTCGTAAAATCGCTGAAACTCCAGATGGGGGAGAAATTGAAGTGTGGGGAGATGGAAAACAGACCCGTTCTTTTCTATTTATAGACGAGTGTTTAGAAGGAGTAAGGCGATTGATGGATTCTGATTTTATCGGTCCAGTTAATGTTGGTTCGGAAGAAATGGTTTCAATAAACCAACTAGCTGAAATGGTTATGAATATTGCTGGGAAAAAATTGTCGATTAAGCATGTAGAAGGTCCAAATGGTGTAAGGGGAAGAAATTCAGACAACCATCTTATTGCCAAAAAATTGGGTTGGCAGCCAACTAGACCGCTAAGAATCGGTTTGGAGTTAATGTATAAGTGGATATTAGAGCAAGTTAGTGATAAAAAATAGATTTTAAATAATTATTTTTTGACACCTGTTGACACCTAATGATACTTGATGATATACTATCTACATAATAGTTATTATTGTAATATGCTTGAGATAAACCCAAACGAAGTTTATACACCAGTTGAAACTGAAAAATTATTAAAAATAAGCAAGAGCACAGTAAAACGCCTAATCAAGACGGGGTTGTTAAAGGCAAATAAAATTGGGAAACAATATCGCATTATGGGGCACAGTTTGCTTAAGATGCTTTCAGAAGATTTAGATAAAAGTGCAACCGATGTCTACCAAAAGATTAAGATAGATGCTATTCAAAAAACAAAGAATTGGTAAATTTATGAGTGATTTGGCTAACAGAACAATTAAAAATTCAATTTATAGTTTTGGAGGATTTTTGTGGGTGTTATTGTTGTCTTTTTTTTCTTTACCAATTTTGATTCGACATTTAGGTGCGGAACAATATGGAATATATATAACAATAAATGTTGTTTTGGGATTATTTGCTTTAATGGAGTTGGGCTTTTCTTATTTACTCAACAAAAAACTTTCTGAAGATTTTTATAATAAAGACGTTGGTGAATTATCCGATTTATTTAGTGTTACATTTTGGTTTTATTTATTAGTTGGCTTACTTGCTGGTTTGACTGTCGCATTGCTAGGTTCTTTTGTTCCTTCTTTTTTTCATTTATCAGGCGTTACAGCTCAGTCTAGCTGGCAATTGTCTACTTTGGCTGGCGCTATTCTTTTTTTACAAATTGCAGTCATGCCACTATCACAAATTCCAGCAGCTTCTCAACGTTTTGATATTTTGACTAAAATTAATTTAATCAATCTTACAATCCTTCAATTATCAATGGTCCTCATGGTTTTGTTTGGCTTTGGTATTAGATCGTTGTTATTTGTCCAGATGATTTCAGCCATTCTTTTGTTTTTGACCTACATTATAGTTTGGAAAAAATTTGCACCTAGGCTTCTATTATTATGGAATAGCAACTTTAAATTAGTTTTCATTGAAGCATTTAAAAATGGGCTACCTTTCTTTCTATGCAATGCTATGTTTAATATTCTGAGTCAATTTGACAAATATGTGTTAGGAATTTTTTGGGGTCCATCAGCCGTTTCTTTTTATTCTTCCGCTCAGATGTTGCCTAATAAAATTCAAAATGTTTCTTTAAGTCTTTCTCCAGTGTTCTTTCCAGTTTTTTCCAACGCAGATTATTTACGACAAAAAGAAAAATTAGCAGATATTTTTCGAAGAGGAATTAAGTTTATAATTTATATAACTTCCGGATTGGTCACTGTTGTTTTACTTTATGGTTGGGAGCTTCTTCGATATTGGTTGGGACCAGAGTTTGCACTAAACGCCTCATTTTCAATTAGAATTTTAGCCGTATGTTATTTTTTTCTTGCCATTTATAGTTTTGTATACTATTTTTTAGGTGGCATAAGACGACCAAAGTTTGCTTTTTATAGTGTTACTCTTATGGCAGCAATTGATATGACTATGATGTTTGTATTAATTCCGCGCTATGGGCTAAATGGTGCCTCTGTAGCTTATCTTATTAGTGTCATACCAATAATTGGATATATTTTTTATATTGAAAATAATATTTTTGGTGAGAAATTTATCAGTATATTCAAAAACTATTCAAAAATAGCAACTAAAATTGTTTTTGTAAATTTTTTAGTTGGGGTGGTTGGTTACTTTTGGTTTACAAAATTTATCAGTGGACTATGGAGTACATTGTTGATTGGCGGTATAACATATTTTATTTTTTTGATGGGCTATTGGATGTTAGGTTGTGTAGAGAAAAGTGATAGGGAATTGATTAAAAATTATTTTATTTTACAATTTAAAAAAATCATTATTTAGTATGATAGAAGGTGTAATAATAAAACAACTTGATAGAGTAATTGATGAGAGAGGTAGTGTCTTGCATATGCTTAAAATTACTGATTCAGAGTTCTTAAAATTTGGAGAAATTTATTTTTCAACTGCCTATCCTGGTGTAATTAAAGGCTGGCATTTGCACAAACAAATGACTTTAAATTATGCGGTTATTAAAGGATGTATTAAGTTAGTTCTCTATGATAATCGCGATGATTCACCAACAAAAGGTATTCTGCAACAGGTTTTTATGGGAGAAAAAAATTATTGTTTAGTTGTTATTCCACCTGGAGTATATAACGGTTATAAATGTATTGGTACTGAAGAGGCGATTGTTGCCAACTGCGCGACTCATCCTCATACGTCAGATGAAATAGTTCGCCTTGAACCATTTTCAGATAAAATTCCTTATAATTGGGATATAAAATATGAATAAAATTTTAATAACTGGTTCTGGTGGTTTTGTAGGTTCTTATCTCTACCACCTTTTGGCTGATTCTGGTTTCACAGTTTTTGGAGTAGATAGATCAAAAAAAAATACTGTTGATGAAGTGTTCGATTTGGCTAGCCCTAATAAGCTGGTTTCTGTGTTGAATGAGCTGCAGCCGGACACTATTATACATTTGGCGGCATTCTCCGATGTCGAGTTGTGTGAGGTAAATAGCCAGTTAGCTTTTGATTGTAATATATTACCAGTTGCCTTAATTTCTGATTGGGCTGGTCGCACAGGGGCTAGAGTAATTTTTATTTCTTCGGATTATGTGTTTGATGGAACTAAAGGTGAATATTCTGAAGAAGATATAGAACGTCCGATTCAGAACTATGGCATGACAAAATTATTTGGTGAAAAATTAGTTTCTGCTTTGCCTAATGGTGTAATTCTGAGACCAACCGTTATTTATGGTTGGGATCCTGACGGACTAAACTTCTTTATGCAATTGTTCAATGATCAAATGGGCAAGAAAGATAAAAAAATTCCGACAGATCAAATCAATAACCCAACTTACGTGAAAGATTTGTGCGAATTAATAAAAAAGATTATTCAGCGCCCAGATATTTCTGGTTTATTTTTAACGACAGGCAGCGAAAGTATGAGTAGATACGAATTTGCTGAGCGTATATGCGAACAAATGGGTTGGGATAAAAAAATATTAAAGCCGACTAAGACGGAATATTTAGGACAAATTGCCAAGCGTCCGTTGAATAATTCAACTGATTCTAAAAAAATTTGTGATTTGTTAGGATATAAATTTGATAGTTTGGAGGAAAATCTTAAAAAGATAAAGATGTTGATAGTATAAATATTTTATGTCTGAAAATAGATTAACATTGACTGTGGCTATACCGTCATACAATAAATCTTTATACATCAAAAGGTGTATTGAGAGTATTTTGCGTGATAAAAAATCAATTGATGAAATAATTTTAGTTGATAATGCATCAACAGATAGCACATATAAAATTGCTAAGGAGTTTGAAAATGATTTAAAATGCTATAAGAATGACAGCAACCTCGGCATGTCTGGTAATTGGAATAGATGTATTGAATTATGTAAAACTGACTTGTTGATGATATTTCATGCCGATGACGAATTGTTACCTGGTTCTATCGATAAATACCGATATTTTTTTGACAAATATCCAAAAGTTGGTTTAGTGCATGCTGATGCAATTTTTATTAAAAATGGTGATTTTGCCTCTGCTATTTATCAGAAAACTGATAAAAAAGAAATTAGAAATGCTGGTGAAGAAGCTATTGATATGCCTGGTAATTATTGTTCCACAGTGATAGTTAAAAAAGAAGTTTATGATAATCTGAGTGGATTTATGTTAGAATCCTGTGCGTCTGATATAGAGATGTGGAGAAGAATCGGCTCTAAATACGATATTGGTCATATTGGTGAAGCTACGGTATACTATCATTCAAATAATGATTCATATGGTTCTGTTTCGCTAGCAACAAGAACAGTGGAAGAGATTCTGAAAGATTGGGATTTGATCAACAAAAAGGTTATGAGTTATTATCCCGAAAATGTACGCACTAATAAGAAAGAACAGTTGGCCAAAGTGGCCAAGGCTCAGCTCACTAGTGGTTTGGCTGCAGTTTTAATGGCAAATATTAAAGCTGGAAAATATAAAAAGTCACTCAAAATAATATTAATGATAATTTTTAAGTACGGTGGTTTTTTTCAATTAGTAAAATTATTTGGCGACTATTTTGTTTATCGATTTAAAAAATTATTAAAATAAATATCTAATAATTTCTAAAAATATATTTATGAAAACTATAATTTTATGTGGCGGGACAGGTACTCGTATGAAAGAGGAAACAGAATTTAGACCAAAACCATTGGTACAGGTTGGAGATATGCCGATTATTTGGCATATCATGAAAATTTATGCTCACTATGGGTATAATGATTTCATATTGGCGCTAGGGTATAAGGGAAGTATGATTAAAGATCATTTTTTAAATTGGAGAAATTTTTTAAGTGATTTTACAGTTAATACAAAAACTAATGAAATTACTTACCATAATAATGGTTGTGATGAATTTAAAATTACTTTTGTGGAAACTGGTGCAGATAGTTTGACTGGTGAACGCATTAGACGTTGTAAAAAATATTTGGATGATGATCAAGAAAATTTTATGGTTACTTATGGCGATGGTGTTGGAGATGTAGATATTAAAAGTTTGGTTGATTTTCACAATAATCAAAATACAGTCGGCACTATTACTGGTGTACGTCCAAGCAACCGTTTTGGATTTTTGAATATCGATGAAACGACTAAAAAAGCTAAGGATTTCTATCAACACAAAATAACCATAAATGAAGCGGCAGAACAAGCCAAAGACCACGTTAATGGTGGATTTATGGTTTTTAAAAAAGAAGCCATTGATTTGATTCCTGAAAATAGTATGATTGAAAGTATATTCGCTCCATTGGCAGAAAAAGGGGAGATCTCTGTTTATGCCCATCCAGGTAAATGGAAGTGTATGGATACACATAAAGAAGTTGAGGAATTAAACGAGTTGTGGATAAAGGATCCATTTTGGAAAACTTGGAATTAAATTTATTTTACCATATGTCAAATTTATCTAATAAAAATATTTTTGTTACTGGCGCCACCGGATTGGTCGGTTCGCACTTGGTGGAAAAATTACTGGAGTTAAAACCTAACAAAATCATTTGTTTATGCCGAAGCAAAGATCCTTCTTCTTTATTTTATCTAAATCAAACAGATTCACAAGTTGTTTCTGTGTATGGTGATTTAAAAGATAAAGAAAGAATTTTTGATTTAGTTTCAAAATATGAAATAAATTATATTTTTCATGTTGCCGCTCAGCCAATTGTTCCGACTGCGCTAATTAATCCTTATGAAACTTTAAATACTAATATCATGGGGACAGTGAATGTTTTAGAGGCAGCAAGATTGTCACCTTGTATACAAGGTGTTGTGGTGGCATCTAGCGATAAAGCATATGGAAAAGATTGTTTAATGGCAAAGGAAAGTCATTCCTTGGCAGGGGACCATCCTTATGATGTCTCAAAATCTTGTACTGACCTAATATCACAAACTTATGCTAAAACTTATAATCTGCCAGTAGCTATAAGTAGGTTCGGTAATATTTACGGAGCAGGAGATTTAAATTTTAATCGAATTATTCCAGGAATAATGAAAGCGGTTGCTGAAAATTCAGTTTTAAAAATAAGAAGTAATGGACAATTTAAACGTGATTATGTTTACGTTAAAGATGTAGTAGATGGTTATATCTGTCTAGCTGAAAATATAGACAAGATTAAAGGAGAGGCTTTTAATTTTAGTTCTGGCCAGAATTATTCTGTTATTAATTTAATAGAAAAAATTTCTGAAATTACTAATGTCAAAGTAAAATACGAAATTGTTAATAATCAGGTAAATGAAATACCTGAACAGAGTTTGAATTTTGAAAAAGCAGAGAATATGCTGGGGTGGAAATCAAAGTTTAATTTTGATCAAGGGATGTTAGAAACTTTTGAGTGGTATAAAAATCACTTATCTAAATAATAATATGGATTCAGCTGGGTTGGCTCTTGAGGCCAAGAAAATTCGTAAAAATATCTTAAAGATGATTGCAAAAACAAAAAGTTCACACGTTGGATCTTGCTTTAGTATCGTCGATATTTTAACAGTTTTATATAAAAATATTTTATCAATTTCAGATCCAAATGATCCAAACCGTGATATTTTTATATTGAGCAAAGGCCATGCTGTAGTCGCTCTATATTCTATTTTATTATCTTGTAATATTGTAGGACAAGAAATAGTGGAAACTTATGCTCAAGACGGGTCAAAACTAGCAGGGCACGCAATTCTTGGTTCCGTACCTGGGATAGAAGCAACCGCAGGTTCTCTTGGGCATGGTTTGTCATTGGTTGCCGGCTTGGCTTTGGCTAATAAGGGAAATGCAAGGAGTTTTTATTGTTTGCTCGGTGACGGTGAGTGTAATGAAGGGGCTGTTTGGGAAGCGGCTTCATTTTGTGGGCATTTTAAATTAAATAAAGTTATTGCGATAATTGATTGTAATAAACAACAAGGTCTAGGATACACAGACGATGTTATGAACATGAATAATATGGCAGAGCGTTGGAATGCTTTTGGTTGGGAAGCGATTGAAGTTGACGGTCATAATTATGATGATCTACAGAAAACTTTATTGTATAGTCATAGTAATCGTGATTCTCTGAAGCCGTTGGCGATTATCGCACACACCATTAAAGGAAAAGGGGTTTCTTGGATGGAGGATAAACTTGAGTGGCATTATAAATCACCAAATGAAGCCCAGCTGGATTTAGCTATTAATGAAATCGATGCTGTATGAGGAATGCTATTATTAATGCAATCCATGCCGCCGCTCAAAAAAACAAAGATATAGTTTTTATAACTGGCGATTTAGGGTATTCTGTTATTGAACAGTTCCAAACAGAGTTACCAAACCAGTTTATTAATGCAGGCATTGCAGAACAAAATATGATTGGCGTTGCCGCAGGATTGGCTTTGGCAGGTAAGAAAGTTTTTGTATATAGTATTGTACCTTTTGTTACAATGCGTTGTTTTGAACAGATTAGAATTGATGTTTGTTATCAAAATTTAGATGTGACGTTGATTGGGGTTGGGGGTGGTTTTGCTTACGGTACTCTTGGTACGACCCACTTTGGTCTTGAAGATTTGGCGTTGATGCGATCGTTGCCGAATATGAAAATAATAGCACCAGCTGATTCACTTGAGGCCACTAGTTTATTTGAAGAATTAATTAAAATTAATGGTCCGTGGTATATTAGATTAAATCGTGGTGGCGAAAAAGATATTACCAAACATGCTCTAGTACCGAAGGTTGGTATGGGTTCTGTTTTAAAAGTTGGCTCTAAGGTAACAATATTCTCAATTGGTGCTATTACAGAAGTTGCACTTGAAGCCGCCACTTTTCTTGAAAAAGATGGAATAGAGACAGAGGTCATTCATCTGCACACCCTCAAGCCTCTTGATATTGAAATAATCAAAAATCGCATTGATAAACGAAAGGTCATAGTGACGATTGAGGAGCATACTGTTAATGGTGGGTTAGGTTCTGCAGTAGCGGAAGTAATCGCAGAAAATTCCATAGCAGTTTCGTTCTGCCGGTTAGGTGTAAATGATGAGTATTTATCTTTTGTTGGTAAGCAAGATTTTTTACGAATGAAAGTTGGTTTGTCCGCAAATTTAGTGGCAGAAAAAATAAAAAAACTATGCAAATAAATAATAAAATAAAAGTGGCTATTATTGGCACTGGCAATATAGGAAGTGACCTGTTGCTTAAGATTCAAAAATCCAACGTTATAACGTGTGGATTATTTGCTGGACGTAATGCTGATTCCGCTGGGATTAAATTAGCCAAAGAAATTGGCGTGCCAACTTCTTTTGATTCTATCGGAGCTATAGAACAAGATCCAGATTGTTGCGAAATAGTTTTTGATGCTACCTCTGCTAAAAATCATATTGAACATGCTCCAATTTTAAAACAATTAGGAAAGTTTGTGATTGATTTGACTCCATCACGAATTGGTAAAATGTGTATTCCAGTTATCAATGCAGAAGAAGCCCTTTGTTCTCAGAATATTAATTTGGTTACATGTGGTGGACAGGCATGTGTACCTCTAGCAAAGGTTATTATGGATACTCATCCGGAAACTACGTATATTGAAATTGTTGGAAGTATTGCTTCAAAATCTGCCGGCGCTGGAACACGTGCTAATATTGAAGAGTATATGCAGACAACCAAGCAGGCTTTAGAAAAATTTTCCGGCGTTCCGGAAGCCAAAGTTATTTTAGTTTTCAATCCAGCTGAGCCGCCTGTTTTAATGCATAATACTATTTATGCTAGTATTGCTAACCCTAATATACAGTTGCTAAAAGAAAATATTGAGAAGATGGCGGAGCTTATAAGGAGCTATGTACCTGGTTATAGAATAACATATGGACCAATAGTTGATCGGGGAAGAGTGGTTATTACTGTACAAGTGATAGGAAGTGGAGATTTTTTGCCTTTCTATGCTGGCAATTTAGATATTATAACATGTGCGGCAGTACAAATGGCCGAAGATTTTGCTAAGAAATCTTTAAAGAATAAATTATATGAATAATATCAGATTTTTTGATTCAACTTTACGAGATGGTTCTCATGCTGTTTCACATAAAATTAGTGCTGAACAAATTCGTGAATATTGTGAAAATATAGATGGAGCTGGATTGTATACGGTTATAGTTGGTCATGGAAATGGGATTGGAGCCTCGTCTCATCAGGTAGGGTTTTCAGCTGTTAGCGATTTTGAAACTATTTCTATTGCTAAGCAAGCATTAAAAAAAACGCGTTTAGGTATATTTTTTATTCCTGGATTCGCTACTATTAAAGATGACTTAGAACCAGCGATTAAATTAGGTGTGGATTTGGTATGTGTAGCATCACATTGTACAGAAGCCGATACAACAGAACAATATATTCGTTATTTGAACACATGTGGTAAAGAGGTCTATGGAGTTTTGATGATGTATCATATGACCACTAAAGAGAGGTTGTTGGAGGAAGCAATTAAGATGCAATCATACGGGGCACAAGGTGTAATTATTATGGATTCCGCTGGTGCCTCAATCCCATTATTAGTTTCAGATACAATAAAACATTTAGTTAAAAATTTGAAAATACCAGTAGGTTTTCATGCTCATAATAATTTGGGAATGGCTGTCGCCAATTCGCTTATAGCACTTGAAAATGGGGCGACAATTATCGACGGAACTCTGCGTGGATTTGGTGCTGGCGCTGGTAATTGTCAAATAGAAGCTGTTGTTACTGTTTTAAAAAAAATGAATATTGATGCTGGAATAGATTTATACAAATTGATGGATGTAAGTGATAATGTTGTAACAAAAATAATGAAAAAGCCACAAGAAATTGATTCAATTGGTTTGATGGGAGGTCTGACTGGAGTATTTTCAGTTTATGCTTTACCTATTAAACGTGCAGCTGAAAAATATAATGTAGATGCTAGAGATATTTATGTTGAAGTTGGAAAAAGAAAAATAGTCGGTGGACAAGAAGATATGATCGTCGAGGTAGCAATAGAATTAGCAAAGAAAAAACAATTATCTAATATTAATTAATATTATGAATGTTGCAGAATATATTATTAAATTTTTATCAGAAAAAGGCACTGACCAAGTGTTCATGGTGTCTGGTGGACAGGCAATGTATCTGATAGATGCTATTTATAAGAATGGCAAATTTAATGTTGTTTGTACTCACCATGAACAAACAACTGGCATGTCTGCTGATGCCTATGGAAGAATTTCTGGAAAACCGGCAATTGCGCTTGTCACAGCCGGTCCGGGGGCAGTTAATGTTATAAATGGTGTTGTTGGTGGTTGGACCGATTCGTCACCAATGATTGTTCTTTCCGGTCAATCCAATTTAGCCAATATAAAATATCAGGAGAAAAGTGGTATTAGACAATATGGTGTACAAGGTATAAATGTTAAACCACTGGTTGAAAGTGTGACCAAATTTTTTATAACCGTTGATGACCCGGCTAAAATTTTGACTTATTTAGAAACTGCTTATTACTTATGTACCAATGGGCGTCCTGGTCCGGTTTGGATTGACGTTCCTTTGGATATTCAAAGATCCGAAGTTCCAGGAAATTTAGTATCGGAATTCAAAATTCCTGCAAAGATAAACGTTGATACAAATATTTTTAGCCAAGTAGATCTGGTTGTTAAAATGTTGGCTTGTTCAAAAAGACCTGTTTTGTTGGTCGGGCAGGGTGTTAGATTGGCTGGAGCTACTCTAGAATTTAACAATCTTATTTCAAAATTAAAAATTCCTATATTAACCGCTCGTCTTGGTATAGATTTAATTGAAAGTGATAACGATCTCTATATTGGACGACCAGGAACTTATGGAGAAAGATCCGCACATTTTGTAATACAAAATTCTGATTTGTTAATATCCGTTGGTTGTCGTTTGACAACGTCTTTGATCGGTCATAATGCAAAAGATTTTGCCAGAAATGCAAAAAAAATAGTGGTAGATATTGACCAAGCGGAATTGGATAAACCAGGATTAGAAATTGATTTAAAAATTTTAACTGACGCAAAAATTTTTCTCAAATCTTTGTTTGAAAAATCAATTAATTTTGAGTCTTTAAATTTTGATTCATGGCTGGACAGATGTCGTGCTTGGAAGATCAAATATCCAGTTGTTCAACCGTCATATAAGAATGAAACACCAGTTAATTCTTATTATTTCGCTGATAGACTTTCAATTTTATCTAGTTCTAAAGAAATGATATTGGTTGACACGGGCTCTTGTTTTCATGTGGCTAGTCAAACTTGGAAAATTAAAAAAGGTCAGCGATTTCTTACTACTGGCGGCCTCTCTTCAATGGGATATTGGGTGGCTGGTATCGGCGCATGCCGGGCCAACAACGGACAGAAAACGATTGTGATCACTGGAGATGGTAGTTTGCAGATGAACATTCAAGAATTTGCAACTATCAAACACAATAATTTGCCAATTAAAGTTTTTATTTTTAATAATAACGGTTATTTGTTGATTAGACATACACAGAAGAATTTTATGGAGGGTCGGTTGCTTGGTGAAGGTCCTAAATCTGGTGTATGGTGTCCAGACTCACTTAAAATTGCCGAGGCGTATGGCATAAAGGGTGTGAGGATAGATAAAGTTGCTGATGTGGATAAAAAAATAGAAGAGGTTTTAAATTATGATGGCCCAGTTATTTGTGATGTTATGACACCGGAATGGCAGTTATTAATGCCTCGAGTAGCATCAGAAAAAGATGCTAACGGTAATCTTGTCTCAAAACCATACGAAGATATGTTTCCTTATTTAGATCGTGATGAACTGGAAAAAAATATGATTAAGGATTAATACTTTTATAGTTTTGATAATAAATAAAAATATGCAAAAAATTAAAGTTTTTTTAACGGGCGGAGGAGGCTTTATTGGTCGGAATATTTTAGAATTATTAAATGATAAATATTTTTTTCTTTCGCCTAGCAGCAATGAATTGGATCTAACAAATGCAGATTCAGTTCTAAATTTTATTAAAGAAAATAATGTAGATATTGTTTTGCATGCCGCCAATGTGGGAGGAAATAGAAATCCTAAATGGGCAGGTGTGGATTGGGCTTTGGAAAAAAATTTACAAATGTTTTTTAATTTAATTAGGTCCAAGGATTATTTTAAAAGAATGATAGTGCTTGGGTCTGGAGCAGAATATGATAAAAGACAAAATCTGGTTGGAATAAAAGAGGAAGATTTTGACAAATCGATGCCTGTTGATCAGTATGGTTTTGCAAAATATATAATGTCTAAATATGCACAAAATGTTGATTTCATAACGCATTTACGTTTGTTTGGGGTGTATGGTAAATATGAAGATTATAAAATTAGATTTATTTCTGAGGCAATCTGCAGAGCTATTTTAAATAAGCCAATAGTAATAAAACAAAATGTAAATTTTGATTACATATACATCAATGATGTGGTTGAAGTCATTGATGGTTTTATTAGTAATAAACCAACCAATAACTTTTTTAATGTAGGGCGTGGGACTACGATAGATCTTCTTTCAATTGCCAATAAAGTACTGTCTTTAACTGGAAAGAATCTACCGATTATTGTAGAAAATCCTACATTAAATAAAGAATATTCATGCAACGTTGATAGGTTGTCAGAGGAGATTGGCGAGTATCCTATTACTGGTTTTGATCAGTCGTTGGTAGATATGATTACTTATTATCAATCTGTGTTGGTAAAATTAGATACTAGCTTTATATCTTAGGGTATTAATTTTTTAGCTGTGTAGTATATATGTCATTAAATGAGTTAAAACTATTTAGCAACGATGCTATCGCATTTTTAAAGAAAAATATATTAGGAATTTTTTTGTCCTCATTTGTTATTTTTTCCGTTATTTGGTTAGGAAATATAATATCAGTTATTACTAGTCGTCAAATTTTGGATCCGTTGTCAGTAAAGGTAGAAGGGTTGGATGCACAAAATTTATCTTCTATTAGAGTTTTGGCAACCTTGTCGCGTGCTGGCAATACTATGAATTTAACGAGGGTGTTGGAAGGAAATAAAAATGAATGGGATAACCCTAGTCAAACATTTGTTAAAAAAATACTAGTTGGTTTTAATAATGGAAGTTTAAGTCAACTTTCGCAAATTACCGTTACTCTTGGACAGAGAGATTTTGTATATACAAAAAAACAATTTTTGGATAATTGGAATAAAATAAATAAAAAAGATGATAGTTGGTATATGAGCGGTATAAATGACAGTTCTGGATATTTTGTATATGAAGCACCTGATAATATAAAAGTGAAACCATGGAATTTACGCGCACCAATCATTTCTAGTTTGTTATCTAGTATAAATTTCAGAGGCAGTGAATACTTAGTCTACGCTCCATTGGTCTCTAGTTTTAAAACTTTTTTGTTGGTGTTTGTAATTTTTATAGTTATTTTTTTCATTTTTTCATATTTTTGGCGTAAACATAATAAGGTATATAACGATAATAATGATTTTTATAAAATTGAATTTATTACTTTTACTTTAGGAATTTTAGCTACTTCAGGTTCTATATTTTTGTTGTGTGTTTGTATTAAGTTTTTTTATAGGCCTGACACATCTAAAATAGTATTTGAAGCATCTAAAATTTATTTAGATAAACTTCTGCCGGCTTTTATACCTAAACCAGTGGAAAGATTACAATTTGCACTGAGCGTATTATCAAGCCCTTTTTTATTATTTACTTTTTATAAATTATTTAGTAAATACATAAATACACTTAGTAAAGAAATAATTCCTCGTGTCTATTCAATTATAAGCACGATAGTTTTGTTGTTACTTTTTTCTGTTACTTATATAGGATTATCCGTTAGTAATTTTATGTATGTTGAGAAGAGCTATTTTTTTAATGGTGTAGGAAAATATTTATATAGTTTAGTTTTGTTTCCGTTAGGTGTTTATATTATTTTTTCATTAAAAAAAGAAAAATATTATAATTTAATTAATATTTTATTATATATATTTTCAGGAGTTTTATTAATGTCGATGTTTTTTGTTAGTATTATTGGCGTTGGTGAATCTAATTTAGATATGCTAAGTATCGTTAGCCACGCTAATCCAATTTTTTTTCCAATTTCACAAGTTGTGGCAGGCAAGACTTTGTTGGTAAATTTATCTAGTCAGTACGGTCTTTATCCAGTGTTTTTAGAGCCTATATTCAAGCTGTTTGGTTTAAACATGTTATCCCTTACATCTACAATGGGGGTATTATTAAGTTTAAGTTTTTTATTTATCTTTCTTTTTATTCATCGTTTAGTAAAAAATAAAATAATTTTGTTTCTTGGTTTTAGTACCATTATGTTTTATTTTTTGGATGGTTCTGCCAGTCCATATCCATATTTTCAATATTGGCCAATTAGGACTTTGTTCCCATCTATACTTTTATTTCTTTCTTCTTTATATTTTAAAAGTAAAAATAAATTTCTTTATTATCTATTATTTTTTATAAGTGCTTTAGCCATTTTATGGAATTTTGATTCTGGAATTATAGTGTTTTCTTCCTGGATAATAGCTTTGTTTTATATGGAAATGTTTAAGTCTGACATAAAAATTATTATTAGAAATATAATTTTCCATGTTATCCGTGGGGCATTAGCTATTTGCCTAGTTTCATCAGGGTATGTTGTTTATTCTTTTTTGAGATCTGGTCAGATGCCGAATTTATCTTTGTTTTTCTTGTATCAAAAATTATTTTACGATGGTTTTATGATGATTGCCATGCCTTTTCCTCACATTTGGATTCTCATAATGTTGATTTTTCTCTCTGGGTTGCTATGGTCAATTAGAAATTTGATTATTAAAGATGATAATTATAAAAATATTTCTATTTTTCTCTTATCTATTTTAGGTATTGGTCTTTTTAGCTATTATGAAGGTAGGTCTCATGATGCTACCTTGTATACTCCACTATATTTGGTTTTAATGCTTTTGCCAATAATGGCGGACAATATTTTTGATATTCTTGTAAAGAATTCTAAATTATACGGGCATACTTTATTATTTTTATTTATTATTTTTATTCTTTTTGCGTCTCCTTTAAGTATTATTCACAACAGTCATAGATACTTCAGTTCAGTTAAAGCTGGTTTTAATTCTTTTTCTAATCATTCAGAAACAACGTTGTCAAATAATGTCAATTTTATAAAAAGAAATACTAAGGAATGGGAAGGTGTAATAATGTTGACAGGACCATTTGACGGTGCATATTTTGGAGAAACTCACACGCGTTCGATATTGGACATACCATCATTTACGGAAGTATTTTATAAACGAGAGGCGGATTATATTATTAATTTTTTAAGGTGTAATAAAACGGTCAAAGTGTTTGTGTATCCTTTTAGTAAATTTTATGATCAATTTGGGAATGATCTTGTTGATATAAGGATTAATCAATTAATAAAAAGTAATTATTCAGTGGTGACAGAAAGCGGTGATGATATGGTTGTGATGATGAATAATTATAATAATTCTGGGGGTTGTTTTTATACCAATATTAGTAAATTAATTATTAAATAATTCATTAATTAAATCTATATGATAGATGAAAATCTTAGAGCCGAAATAATAAAATACTATAATTTAAAATTTCCTCAGAAAAAATTTGAGCCTGGTATTTCCAGCGTGCTTGTCACTGGGAAGGTATTTGATGAAAATGAAATGTTAAAAATGGTGGAAGCAGTATTAGATGGTTGGTGGACAGAGGGCCATTTTAGTGATGAATTCGAAAGAAAATTAGCTCATTGGTTAGGTATTAATTTTGTGGCTTTGACCAATTCAGGTTCGTCGGCAAATCTATTGGCGGTTACTGCTTTAACCTCAAAGAAGTTGGGTGATAAAAGATTAAAAGCGGGAGATGAGGTAATAACTGTGGCTGCTGGTTTTCCTAGCACAGTTAATCCGATTATTCAGAATAATTTAATCCCAGTTTTTGTAGATGTAGAATTAGGTACATATAATGCTAGTGTAGATGAGATTAAAAAAGCGATTAGTCCTAAGACTCGTGCAATTATGATCGCGCATACTTTGGGTAATCCTTTTGATTTGGAACAGATTAAAAAATTATGTATTGATCATAATTTGTGGCTAATAGAAGATAACTGTGATGCTTTAGGTTCTTTATATAATGGAAAAAAGACTGGGACATTTGGTCATATCGCTACTTGTAGTTTTTACCCAGCCCATCATATCACTATGGGTGAAGGAGGCGCTGTATTTACTAACGACGCTACACTAAATTCTATTGTAAGGTCGGTACGAGATTGGGGAAGAGATTGTTATTGTAAGACAGGAGCGGATAATACTTGTGGCATGCGTTTTGGTTGGCAATTAGGTGATTTGCCTTATGGCTATGATCATAAATATATTTATTCAGAAATGGGATATAATTTAAAAATAACTGAAATGCAGGCTGCTTTGGCTGTGGCACAATTTGATAAATTGGATGGATTTGTTGAAAAACGTCGCGCTAATTTTAACAAACTTTTTGAAGGATTAAAAAAATATGAAGAATATTTTATATTGCCAATGTGGCAAACTCAAGCTGAACCAAGTTGGTTTGGTTTCCTTTTAACTGTGAGAGAAGGTGCTCCTTTTGAGCGTAATGATATTATCCAATATTTGTTGAGTCAGAATATCCATACCCGCTATTTATTCGCTGGCAATTTAACGAAACAACCATATTTTGTCGATAATGATATTAATTATAAGATATCAGGAGAACTTAAAAATACAGATTTGATAATGGATAATACTTTTTGGATAGGAGTATTTCCAGGTCTCAATGATGAAATGGTTGAATATACAATAAGTTGTTTCGATAAATTTTTGGAAGTATATAAAAAATAGTTATTATATTATGAATAATAAATTAATTAGCATTGTTACCCCTTGTTATAATGAGGAGGAAAACGTTGTTGAGGTTTATAATCAGACGAAAAAAATATTGGTAGAATCTGGATATAAATATGAACATATATTTATTGATAATGATTCCTCAGATAAGACGGTCGTAATCTTAAAAGAAATAGCTGAGAATGATAAATGCGTAAAGATAATCGTTAATGCTCGTAATTTTGGACAATTAAAGTCTCCTTATTATGCAATTTTACAAACAAAAGGGGACGCAGTAATTTTGCTTTATGCGGATTTGCAAGACCCACCTATTCTTATAAAAGATTTTATTAAAAAATGGGAAGATGGTTATAAGATAGTGGTTGGAGTAAAAAAGAAAAGCATGGAAAATCCTATAATGTTTGCAATCAGAAAATTGTATTATAGCTTAATTAAATTAATGGCTGAGACAGAACAAATTAAAAATTTTAATGGTTTTGCATTATATGATAGACAATTTATTGAGACGATGAGAAAAATTGATGATCCAGATCCATATTTGCGAGGTTTAATTAGTGAATTTGGTTTTTCTTGTGCAAAAATTGAGTATACTCAATTTAAGCGAAAAAATGGAAAGAGTAAAAATAATTTTTATACTCTATATGATGTGGCCATGCTCGGCTTTGTTAATCATTCCAAAGTTCCGTTGCGCCTTGCTGTTTTTATAGGCTTTGGAATGTCGATTCTTAGCTTGATTGTTGGTATGGTTTATTTGATATATAAACTGCTTTACTGGGATAGATTTCAGGCTGGGCTAGCTCCAATTACAATTGGTATTTTCTTTTTTTCCTCAGTCCAATTATTTTTTGTGGGTATTTTAGGAGAATATATTGGAGCAATTTACACTCAAGTTAAACGTCGTCCTTTGGTGGTGGAAAAAGAACGTATCAATTTTGATAAATAATTTCCAGTTTGATTAGATAAATATGGTTAATCAAAAACTATTAAGTATCTGTATCCCCACATTTAATAGGCGAGATTTTTTACGATACAATTTATTGAGTCTAACTGATCAATTTGATGTAGAACCATCATTGCTGGATATGGTGGAAGTTATAATTTCTGATAACGCCAGTTCTGATGGAACAAAAGAAATGGTAGCTGGTTTTATTGAAAAATATCCAAATATCGTATATAATTATAACGAAACTAATCTAGGCTTTGATCGTAATCTTAATAAAACAATAAAATTAGCAAGTGGTAAATATTGTTTTTCCTTAGGCGATGATGATGCTATATTTTCTGGAGCGTTAAAAATATTAGTACAGAAAATTTTAGATACCAATGTTCCTTATTATATAGTTAATCATGTCGGTTATTCGCGTGATATGCAGTGTGCTTATAAAAATGAACATAATACGGATTTTCATGAAGACTGTTTATATGATAGTTTGCAGGAGTATGTTCGATCTCTTGGTGGTTATGTCAAGGTTATTGGAATTTTTGGTGGTATGTCTACCCATATTTTTTTGAGAGACGTATGGCTATCTTTTGAAGATTTAGAAAAATATATCGGCACGTTGCAGATTCACACCCACGTTTTTTTGAGAGCTTTTAAAAATGCTCAATTTATGTTTCTGTGTGATATTGTAGTTAAAACTCGTGGTGACAATATGAGGTGGGAAGATATTGTTGGGTTGGAAACAACGCAACGACGTAGTATGGCGGCCTTTAAAGGTTTTGTATGGATAAAGCATCTGTATAATTTGCCGCAATCAATTGTTGGGGCGTTCATATATTTTGTATGTAGGGGTTATTGGATAGCAGTGAAACAAATGATAAAATTTTTTTTAGTATCTATTAAATATAAAAAATATTTTACCAATCGCAATAGATATCAAGAAAGGCCAATTATTGAAGATTCTATAAAATAAAAAGTATGAATAACTCTAATATAGCGTTTATTATTTTTACTTTAAACGAAGAAAAACGCATAGAATATCCTGTGCGTAATTTTGTTAAATACGGTGAGGTAATTATTTTAGATGGTGGTAGTACTGATAAAACCGGTGAAATAGCCCAGAAATATGGTGCCAAGTTTTTGCAACGACCCAATATGGGAACAATGTGTGGAGAAACTCAAGAAATGCTAAATTTTGTTTTGGCAAATACAGACAAGAAATGGTTTTTTTGGCAGTATGTTGATGATTTAGCTCCTAGGTCTTTGTTGGAAAAGATGACAAAAATTTCAAAACAGAATAAATATAAAAAAGTAATTGTTCCTTTATATACGTATCTTTGGGGGAAGACTAAATTTCCAGCGTTAAAGGGATCTGTCGGCTGTTTTTTTGAAAGGGGTAGTGTGGATTTCTCCAATAATAAAATTCATCAAATGGGTCGTTTCCTAGGTAAAAAAGAAGAAATTTTATATCTGCCTATTTGTGATAAATATGCCATTAGACATTTTAGTTTGTACAATATTTCAAAGTTTGCTACGAATCATTTGGCATATGCTGAAGCGGAGGCGGAGCAAAAATATGTAAGCGGCAAAAAATATTCTATAATAAAGATGTTTGCAGCAATGCTTCGTTATTTTTGGCTGTTTTATAAAAATAATTGGAAGAATGGCGCCGTTGGTTTTATGGCTGCTTTGGCATATTCATATTTTAGATTACTTACATATTTCCGACTTTACGAAAAAGAAAAAGGAATTACTTTGGAAATGATTGAATCACAGTTCGTAGTTGAAAAGAAAAAAATTATTGATTCACTTGCTTAAGACATTATGATATCCATTGTTATTTCAGCTTATAATTCCGACCGTCATATCAATAATTTTTTTATTCGTCTTTTAAAAGTTGCCGAAGCTCTTATTAATAAAAGTGTTAGTTTTGAAGTAATTATAGTATTTAATAGTCCAACACAAAACGAACTTAGATCTATAAAAAAATTTGGTGGTAAGCCTTGGTTTAAATATGTTACGGTTGACAGAGAAACCGTTTTTGCTAGTTGGAATCGCGGTGTGAATATGGCCAAGGGTGAAGCCATCGCTTTTTGGAATGTTGATGATATAAGATTTGCTGACGCAATTATCGATGGTTCAGATTTAATCAAAGCTGGTGCTGATTTAGTTTATTTCCCTTTTTACATTGTGTGGTTTTTGAAGTTTGGACCAATTTTTTTACCTGTAAAATATAAGCATATTTTGCCGCCAATATATAGCAAGAAAGAATTCACCAGGTCAATGCACTGCGGTCCATTTTTTATGATTAGTAAGGAATTTTTTAATCAAGTCGGGCTTTTTGACGAACAATTTAATATTTCTGGTGATTTTGATTGGTGTGTAAGAGCGTCCATTAAATCTGAAAAATTTATTTTATCAAAAAAGAATGCTGGGATTTTTAGAGTTGATGGCAGTGGCTTGAGTGCTAGAACAAAAAAGAACCTTGTTGCTGAGAATAATATTGTTTGCAAGCGGTATAATATTATGGATAAAATTATCAATTAGTATGTTATTGGTTATTCTGACTAAGTCAATTCAAGGTTTTAATATTTTTTCGATTAGTGGGATTTTAGATATAATTAAACGATATGCTAGATATTGGCTAGGTAAATATCGTGGGCCACAAGCAGTAACTAGTAGTTTAATTTCAGGTCTTAAAGAGCTTAAGGTTGATTTTAAATTGAACCCTAAAACAAAAGAGATAGATAGCAATGCGATTATATATATAAATGAAAGTGCTGAGGCGCTACGCTACGCCATTGGTTTAAAGAAACAAGGAAAAATAAATAAAATTGTTGCTGGTCCGGTTATCTCGATTTTACCTGAGACAGAAGGCGGTATTATGCTTGATCCAAATATTGATTTATTTTTAGTTCCGTCTGATTGGACTAAAGATTTCTGGTTATCATGTGCGCCGCAGTTGGTTAATAAAATTGTGGTCTGGGCGGCAGGAATCGAGAATGTTTATGGCAACAAGAAAAAAAGAGATTTAGTTTTAGTATATTATAAAAATGGGCCTAAAGCCCAGCTTAATTATATAGTAAATTTTTTAAAGTCAAAAAGTATTAAATGCAAGGTGGTTTATTATGGTCATTATAAAAAGAAAGATTATTATGCCATGTTAGATGATTCTTATTGTATGATTTATTTATCAGAATCAGAAAGTCAGGGGTTATCATTATGTGAATCGTGGATGCATGATGTGCCAACATTGGTGTGGAATAGGGGTTTTTGGAAGTATTGCGGTCATCAATGGTTTAATGATAAAATAAGTGCGCCATACTTAACAAATGAATGTGGCATGTTTTTTTCTGGATTAGAAGATTTTGGTATTAAATGGCAAAAATTCAATATTAAAATCAATACCTATAAATCACGAGATTACGCCCTTAAAAATTTTACTAATAAATTATCAGCCAAAAAGTTTATTGATTTAATCAAAATATGTTTTCCAAATATTTCCTCCGTTTAAGTAGACCTTTCAACCTTTTACGTAGCTTTAGTTTTTTTAAACAGTTTATTGGTCCAAATAAGTTGTTCTTTGATATTGGAGCAAATGTTGGTAATCGTACCAGAATCTTTACTAAATTAGGGGTAAAAGTGATAGCCGTTGAACCGCAACCTGATTGTGCGAATGTGCTAGAAAAAGAATTTTTAGGCCGTGATGTTATTTTAGTACGTAAGGGAGTAGGCCGGGAAATGGGTGTAATGAAAATGAGTATTTGTGATACCGAAAATGGCCTTTCTACTTTTTCAGATAAGTGGAAAACTGGACGTTTTAAAGATTTTAAGTTTGATCGGGAGATTTCTGTGCCAATGACTACGCTTGATGAATTAATTAACCAGTTTGGTCAGCCAGATTTTTGCAAGGTTGATGTTGAAGGGTTTGAACTTGAGGTTTTTAGTGGTTTAACAAAAAAAATAGGTTGTGTTAATTTTGAATTTACTAGTGAATTTTTTGATAATGCTAAAAAATGTATTGCAAGATTAATATTAATTGGATTTAAAGAATTTAATTTTACACTTGGAGAAAGGCCTCAGTTTGTTCTAAATAGTTGGAAAAATCAAGAAGAGCTATTGGTGGAGTTAAATAAGCGGTTGAAAAAAAATAATGATTTGTGGGGAGATATTTACGCTAGGTAATTTATAATTTTAATATTTATTATATGAAGATACATCTTGGTTGTGGTGGAACTTATTTAGAAGGTTATGTGAATATTGATTTTCCACCAGACAGTAAAACTATCATGAGTGTTAAAGCTGATATTTATACAGATATTAATACTTTGGAATATCCTGATAATTCATTAGACGAAATAAGAAGCCACCACCTTTTTGAGCATTTCAATCGTGTTGATGCGTTAAAATTACTGGCTAAATGGCGCCGTTGGCTAAAACCAAGTGGTAGATTGGTTATTGAGACTCCTGACTACTTTTGGTCTAGTGTTTTGTTGCCGTTAGTACCATTTTTTTTCAAAATGCGATTAGGGCGGCATCTATTTGGTACTCAGGAAGCGGGTTGGGCCAATCATCTAGATTTTTGGGACAAAGGAAAATTTAAACGAGTGTTAAAATTATTTGGATTCAATAAAATGAAGTTTTCTCACCCGCTTTATCGTAATTTTATGCCAAATATTAAAGTAATTTGTCAAAAAAACGATAAGGCTATAAACGATAAAGAGATTATTAGAGAAATATTGCAGTGGTATATTTTGCCCCTAGAGGATAAAGATAAATTTTTAAGTAATTGGTTAAATTAATTATGTTTTCACAATACTGGGTAGCATTTTTTTGGGGGATAATAGTATTATTTTCATTCGTAGGCTACGGACGGTTACTTAATATTATTTTGTTGCCGAAGAAAAATTTTGATCTTGGCGTGTGGGCAGCCTTAGGTTTGAGTTTTTTCGTCACCGTAGGCGGCTTCTTAAATTTTGCCGGTGTTATTTCTTTGTTTTCTATTAGAATGTTTGTTGGTTTAGGGGTGTTGTTGTGTCTGATTTTTTGGTTAAAAAATTATCGTGCTTGGCCTTTGTTTTTTCGTCAAGCAATCGAGTATATTAAAAAAAATAAACTGTTCGTTTTCGTCGCTATTTTTGTATTGTTAATTATTTTGGTTCGCTACTGTTTTGCGGTGGCCTTCTTTAGTTTTCACGGCGCTGACGACCAACATGGTTATCTGGCTTTTCCTGCTAAAATGCTTCAAACTGGATCTCTTGGTAATGATCCATTTAGCGAGCGTCGGGTAGAGTCATCTCTTGGTGGTCAGTATTTTTTACATACGATTATTTTGGCTTTGACTTCTTTCAAAAATTTACATTTAGCAGACAATGGTTTAGGTTTTTTGATATTGGTATTATTAATAGTCGGTTTTCTTCGAGAAAAAAAGATTTATCGTTATAGTAGTCTTGGGGTAGTTTTTTTGATGGCGATAGTCGTTTCACCGGTAGGTAATATCACCGCCGCTTATACTGCTGCTGCCATTTTTTTTCTTTTTTTTAGATTATCATATTATATTATCGAGTCTAATAGTACATCAACTTGGCGTAATGCTTTGATAATTGCTCTACCCCTATCTACAATTTGTTCTCTGAAAAGCACTTTTATTTCAGTATCGGTAATATTGTTTATGGGGCATTATTTCTTTTACTATCGTCGTCTTGGGGATTATCGATCTTTAGCTAAAGAATTTTGTTTAACAGTACTAGTTGTTTTTGCTTTTCTCTTACCGTGGATGTTGTCCATGTATGCATCTTCTGGGACGTTGCTCTATCCAATTTTTGGTAAAGGCTATCAGGGGACTGCATATGGTGACTTTAAACATATTATTACTTTTGATTTGTATAGTTTATTGCGTTTGTGTTTTGTAATTTTTGAAAGCTTGATCACCCTCGTACCGTTGATAGTAATAGGATTTGTGATCTATGGCTTGATGGCGAGTAAAGAAAGAAATTTTCTGTTGTTAATCTTTTCCAGTTCTTTTTTTGGGGTACTAGCGTTAATTGTTTTACTTGGTGGTTATAGCTTATATTATTATAGTTTTCCGTATCTTTTGCCAAGTATTATGTTTGCTATAGTTTTGCTACTTTCTGGTGGCCTATCTTTTCGTAGTTGGGTTAATTTTGACGAAAAATTGGTTGGAATAATACTAGTTGTTTTCTTATTTGGTTCATTTTTACAGAGGAATTTGCCAATGTTTCAAGATGTAAAAGATAGTTTAAATATTGATAGTGGTAAAATTAAAATTGGCTTAATGAATTCAGACTTCGTGAGCGAAGGTGAATTGAACCAGTATAGTGCTTTACAACAGTCTGTTCCAATAGGGGAAACTATTATTTCTCGATTAGATAGGAATTTTTTGTATGATTTTACACGTAACAATGTTTACGTTAATGATACTCCAGGAGGTTCTAGTTTGCCACCGGGAGTACCTTTAAAAAGTGGTAGCGAAGCGATGTCTGATTATTTTTTGTCGCATCATATTAAATACATCGCTTATTCCTACGGAAATGAGGCGAATTTTTCTCGAGGGTCAGTTTCTGGCATGCTTCTTGCCCATGTAAACCCTTTGTTGCGAGCTATAGCAGAAAATGGCTTGGCTTTCCAGGATTATACGGTGGAGTTAAGTAAGACCAGAAAAATAATTTATAATGATGGAAAAAATTTTGTTTTAGATATATCAATAAAAATAAAGAAATAAACACAATATTATCTTGACAAACGATACCGCTTTAGATACCATATCATGGTTATACACTCTTACATAATTTGTAATTAAAATTATAAAATAATTATGAAAACAGCGATTATTAGTGGGGTAACTGGACAAGATGGTTCATACTTGGCCGAACTGTTACTTTCTAAAGGATATGAAGTGCATGGAATAATGCGCAGACTTTCTTCTTTTGCATCGGGTAGAATTGATCATTTGGTTAATTCAAATCCTAATTTTCATACATATTATGGTGATTTATGTGATGGAACTTCGATAACCGGCATTATTTCAGACATTCAACCGGATGAATTTTACAATCTTGGAGCGATGTCTCATGTAAAGGTATCATTTGAAATTCCTCAATATACACTCGAAGCAAATGCAGTTGGGGTTCTTATAGTTCTTGAAGCTATTAGAAAGTTTTCTCCGCATACAAAGTTTTATCAGGCATCTAGTTCAGAAATGTTTGGAGTACCAGGAGTTCCTGCTCCATACAATGAAAATACTCCTATGATTCCGCAGAGTCCATATGGAGTGGCCAAACTCGCTGCGTATCATCTCACAAGGCAGTATCGTGAAGGCTATGGTCTGTTTGCTACTACAGGAATATTGTTTAATCATGAATCACCACGTCGTGGTGGTACTTTCGTGACTAAAAAAATTTCTCAGGCTGTGGCGCGAATTAAAAATGGCATGCAAGATTCTTTGGTGTTGGGTAATTTGGATGCTAAGCGCGATTGGGGTTGGTCACCAGAGTTTGTGGAAGCAATTTATCTTATAATGCAACAAGAGAAGCCTGGGGTGTTTGTTGTCGCAACTGGAGAAACTCACACTATAAGAGAATTTGTCGAAGAAGCATTTTCTTATGTGGGTCTTGATTCGAAAGATTATGTCAGGATAGATGATAAATACAAAAGACCAAACGAAGTTCCGTTGCTTATTGGTGACGCCTCATCATCAAAAAAAATAGGATGGGAACCAAAAATGAAATTTCATGAGATAGTTCATGCGATGATAGACTATGATATGGAGCATTTAAATGATAAATGAAATGATAACTGAAATTAAATCAGAAAACAAAATTTTTGCTCTCGTTTTTGATCTTTCTTTTACAAAAGAAGGCACATTTCCAGTGACTGACCCTTCGTGGCCTATTCAAATACTTTTAATGAACCGAAAGCAGGGTCATGTTGTTGTAAAACACATGCATAAAAAAATCGAGAAAATTACAAAACAGCCACAAGAAGCAATTGTTGTTATAAAAGGCGAGATAGAAGCCAGCATTTTTGATAGAAAGGGAAAAATTATTGCAAAAAAAAATATTTTGTCTGGTCAGTGTCTTCTTATAGTAGATGGAGCACACGAGGTGAAAATAATAAAAGATGCTTTGATTTTTGCATTCAAGGATGGGCCATATGTAGATGATAAAATATTTTTATGAAAGTTGTACAATGCCATTTATGCGCCTCAAAAAATCTCACAACGGTCCTTGACTTAGGATTTCATCCGTTGGCAGATTTTTTTATGAAAGAGAACCAACTCCAAGAGCCGGAAAGAAGATATCCTCTCGCTGTACTTCTTTGTCAAAATTGCGGACATGGGATGAATAGCTTTATTGTACCCGCAGAAGTTCGTTATCAAGAAAATGACTATAGTTATGATTCTGGTAATTCTAAAATTTCAGTACAACATTTTACAGAAATGGCAGAAGAAGTGGTGAAGCGGGCAAATGTTAAAAAAGGTGATCTTGTAGTAGATATAGGTAGTAATATCGGGACACTTCTCAATGCGTTTAAAAATCTTGGATCAGAAATTCAAGGAGTTGATCCAGCACACAATATTGCTAAACTTGCCGAAAAAAATGGTATTCCAACTATAAACGATTTTTTTAATGCCTCTTCTTGTGAAAAAATATTAAAAAAAGGGAAAGCAAAAGTTGTTACTATTACCAATGCTTTTAATCATATTTCTCCGCTCGATGAGTTCATGGAGTGTATTGTCTCTATTTTAGACAAAAACGGTAGTTTTATAATTGAACTTCCATATTTTCTAGAAATCATACGAAAGAAGCATTTTGATGTGATATATCTGGAACATGTATCTTATATTGCCATAAAACCGCTTGTCTCTTATTTCAAAAAATTTGGTCTTTCGATTACGCATGTTGAAGAAAACAATTACATGAGCGGATCCATAAGAATTTTTGTAGGATATGGTCAAGAAAGTGAATTGGTAGAAAAACAAATTTCTCTGGAAGAAAAATCCGGTCTTTATAATTTAGCTATTTGGAATACATTTAGAGAGAATGTAAAAAAATGCAAAATTAATTTATTAAAGGAATTAGTAAACGTACGAGTTGATGGAGGAAAAATAGTTGCTATCGGTGCGGCAGCCAAGGGTAACACTCTTCTAAATTATTGTGGAATTGACACTACTATTATTGATTTTGCAACGGATGCCTCACCTCTCAAAATCGGCAAATATACCCCAGGCTCGCATTTACCAATTCTTTCTGACGATGCTATAGATAGAAGTGTTACCCACGCATTAATACTCGCCTGGAATATTGCGGACTTTTTAAAGGCAAAAATTTCGCCAAAATTTCCTCATCTTAAATTTATCACCCTACATATTATAGAATAATAATTAATAAGGATAAAAATTTATTTTATGAAAAGACAAAAAAGGAAAGTAGATTTTAAGGATAGGCGAGGTACTATTATGGACATCTTCGTAAAAGAGCCCTATGAGCATTGCGTTATTATCTACTCCAACAAGGGGGCGGTTCGTGGTAGTCATTTTCATAAACGTTCGGAGCAGTCAGATTTTATGCTTTTTGGTAAAATGATGGCTTATAGTAGAAAACAGGGAAGTAAAAAAATAGAAAAGTTTGTCGTTTCTCAAAATGATTTTACCACTTGGGATAAAGGGGAAGCACATGAATTTATCGCCCTTGAAAAATGTGCCTTTTTAAGCTTTGTAAATGGCCCGCGCGGAGGTGATCAATACGAAAGCGATACATATCGCCTTAAAATTCCTCTTCACGAACAATTGAAAAAAAAGATAACCGATTGGACTTTGTTGGAAGCCGGAAAATTTAGCCAAGTAGTTTTAAAATAATTATGCCCTCAATAGCTGTAATTGGCTCAAATGGATATGTTGGGATCGCATTCTACCAAGAGCTACTCAGTTCTTCAAAGTATTCTGTTGTCGGGGTCACAAGAGAAAATTATTCTGCTATGAAGGAGCGGGATTTTGATATAATCATCAATTGTGCAATGCCGTCTGCTCGTTTTTGGGCAAAGAATCATCCGGGAGAAGACTTCGTTGAAACAGTAAAAAAGACAGCAGATTTATTATATGGATGGAAATTTAAAAAATTCGTACAAATAAGTAGTGTCTCAGCTCGCTGCCAACTGGATACGATTTACGGAAGACACAAGGCTGCAGCAGAGTCACTTTGTAATTTTAGTAATAATTTAATTGTTCGTCTTGGAGCACTTTACGGTGAAAATATGAAGAAGGGTGTGCTCGTTGATATCTTAGAAGGTAAAAAAGTTTTTGTGGATAAAATGAGTCGTTATTCTTTTATTTCAGTTTCGTTTTGTGCTTCTTGGGTAATATCAAATCTAGATCGTCAGGGTGTTGTTGAATTAGGCGGAAAGAATGCAATTACTTTAGAATGTGTTGCTAAACACATTGAAGCAGATGTGGAATTCGAGGGAGAAATAAATCATCAAGATATTGAAAATACAGATGAAAATCTTCCAGAAGCTGCATGCGTTATAGATTTTATTAATAAATAAAATTGGTTTATCTTTTAGTGATAGTTTTGAAAAAATAATAAAAATATACTTTAACCCGATTTATAACGAATATTAGTAGTTATATGGGAAAAAATAAAACAATTTTATTAACCGGTAGCACAGGATATCTAGGTAGTAATATTTTAAAAGTATTGCTTAGTAAAGGGTATGAAGTAAAAATATTAAAGAGATCCTTTAGTAATACTTTTAGAATTAATCAATATTTGGGGCACATAGTTGCTTATGACGTTGATAAAATTGAGTTTAGAGATATCTTTATTAATAATAAAATAGATATTATTTTGCATTGCGCAACCGATTATGGTCGTAAAAATTCTAATTCAATTCAAATTATTGAAGCTAATTTGCTACTTCCGCTGAGGTTATTAGATTTAGGTAGGGAATATGGCGTAAAATGTTTTATTAATACAGATACTATTTTAGATAAAAGAATTAGTAATTACTCTTTATCAAAAAAACAATTTAACGATTGGCTGGTTAGCTATAAAAATGATCTAATTTGTGTTAATATTGCTTTAGAGCATTTCTATGGTCCTGGTGACGATAAGACAAAGTTCGTTTCATATATATTGCGTAATTTAATTCTAAAGTCGGATAAGATCGATCTTACTATGGGAGAACAGAGAAGAGATTTTATTTATATTGACGATGTAGTGGATGCTTTTATGTTAATCTTAGAAAATGTGGATAAATATAGTAATAAGTTTTATAATTTTGAAATAGGCAGCAAAGAAACACGATCAATTAAAGAACTCGTCGAATTAATGAAAAACATGCTCAACAATACTAAAACTATTTTGAATTTTGGGGTGTTACCCTATAGAGATAACGAAGTGATGGAGTGTGTCGTGGACACATCAGAAATAACAAAGCTAGGTTGGTCTAGTAAATATTCTCTTGAAGAAGGTCTTAAAAAAACAATTGATTTTGAATTGGTAAATACTAACAATCTTTAGTATGAAATATCTGATAACTGGAGGGTGTGGTTTCTTGGGTTCCAACTTGGCTTGTGAAATAATTAAAGCCGGTGATGATTTGGTAATTTTTGATGATCTTTCTCGTCTTGGTTCGAAAGAAAATTTATTATGGTTAGAAAGTTTAGGAACATTTACGTTTGTTAAAGCTGATATAAGAAATTACAATGATGTGGAAAAGATGATAATTTCAGTAAAACCAGATACAATTTTTCATTTGGCTGGCCAGGTAGCAATGACAACATCATTACAAAATCCGAAATTAGATTTTGAAATAAATGCTTTAGGGACTTTTAATTTACTGGACGCTGTTAGAAAATATTCTCCAGATTCGACTATTATTTATTCTTCAACCAATAAAGTCTACGGTGATTTAGAATGGTTAGGTTATGAAGAAAAAGAAAAAAGATACGAAATTAAAGATTTTCCGGTTGGTTTGCCTGAATCAATTCCGCTTAATTTTACTTCTCCTTATGGATGTTCTAAAGGAGCGGCTGATCAATATGTATTAGATTTTTCACGTGTTTTTGGTTTAAAAACTATCGTATTTAGACATTCTTCAATGTATGGCGGAAGACAATTTTCAACTGCTGATCAAGGTTGGATAGGTTGGTTTTGTGAGCAGGCTTTAAATACTCTGAAAAACAAACAATTACCACTTTTTACAATCTCAGGTAATGGTAAACAAGTCAGAGATGTTCTCTATGCTGATGATATGGTGAATTTATATCTGTCTGCTGCAAAAAAGGCGGATGCTTTAAAAGGAGAAGTTTTTAATATTGGCGGAGGAGTAGCCAATAGCCTTTCTTTATTAGAATTGTTTGATATCTTAGAAAGTGAATTAAGTGTAAAATTAAAATTTATTAATTTACCACCCAGATTCAGTGACCAAAAAGTTTTCATTGCAGATATTAGAAAAGCGAAAAAACTAATTGGCTGGAGTCCTAAAATTGATGCACATGCTGGCATAAAAAAAATGATAGAATGGATTACTAAAAAATAGTGTATATGAAAAATAAAGAATTGAGCATAATAATCCCAGCTTATTTGGAAGAAGAAAACTTAAAAATTATTCTACCACGTCTTAAAGACGTGTTAAAAACAATAAGTGATAATTGTGAAATTTTAGTTGTTGATACTATTGAACCTAAGGATAATACAAAGAAAGTATGTAACGATAACGAAGCAATTTATGTTAATAGAACTGGAGGTAATGATTATGGAGATGCGATCAGAACTGGGATTAAAAGTGTTAATGGTGAGTATACTATTTTTATGGATGCGGATGGTTCACATGATCCCGAATTTGTTAAAGTTTTATATGATAATAAAGAAAACCAAGATGTTGTCGTTGCTTCAAGATATATAAAAGGTGGTAATACAGAAAATAGTAAAATCTTGATTTTTATGAGTTTGATAGTTAATGTTATATATTCTTTAGTGTTGGGGATTAAATGTAATGATATTTCCAATAGTTTCAAATTATATAAAACAGCAGACTTAAAAGATTTGAAGTTAAATTGCAATAATTTTGATGTGGTTGAAGAAATAATATTTAAATTAAAAAAGAAAAAAAAGATTTTAAAAATAAAGGAAATTCCTTTTCTTTTTAAAAAAAGGATGTTTGGTAATACAAAAAGGAATTTATTTTTATTTATGTTGTCGTATATTGTTACTATTATTAAATTGCGATTTATCAAAGAATGATAAATATTTATTAATATTATTTTTATGAAAATATTGCTGAATAATAAAATTATTGAAAATTTTAAAAAATTGATTAAGCCGGTTTGTTTATTTTATGCCGTTGTTGCTTCTTTTCTAGTAGCGAATTTTCCAACAGTAAAATTCGCTTATGCTTTAAATATTAGCAGGGACAATGCTGTGTTAATGCGCGGATTTATCTTTTTTATCGCTATAATTATTTTATTTTATTTTACTTTCAAAAATTTTTATAAATTAAAAGAATATTTGCTATGGGATGTATTTTTTCGTTCTGTAGCCGTCTTTTTATTTTTAGCAATCCTAGTTTCTACCCTGCGAGCTACTTATATGGGAGAAGTGTATGCAAACATTTCTTTATCACCTTTTGACCAAGATGTTGGTTTTTTTTATAGAAGAATATTGGAACCGGCAGTAGCATTTTTTTTACAATTAAAAGGTCAATTTTTGTATAGTTGCTTGCATTTTTTGATTACTTTTTCATCTATTTACATGATTATTTTGTGGTTAGAGAAAAAAGTATTGGTAAATTTTAAAATTTGGCAGTTGGTGAGTATAATGACGGCTGGAATGATAATACATCAATTTGAGGCGCCTGGTTATCCGGATCAGATAATTTTATTGCTAGCTTTATTGTCGTTCTTTGTTCCACTTAATAAATATGGAAGAATTAGTCTGTTGGCATTAATGTTTTTATCTCATGAGTCTGCAGCATTATTTCTTGGTTTTATTTTTAGCTGGTTTTATTTTCCTAAGGAAGAACGTTGGTATTACTTTTTATTACCGGTTAGCTATTATTTTTTATGGTTAGTCAATTATGATTTTAATTTTACCAATTTATTTTTGGGTCACTTATCATTAACTAATGAAAATGCTATAACTTTATTTTTTAAAAATATTAATTTAGCAGTACTGTCGGTATTTTTTGCCTATAAATTTTTGTGGATTTTGGTATTTATTGGTTGTTATTTTTATTTTAAAGAAAAAAATTATAAACTCTTTTATCAAATCATTGTGATGGTTTTTGCTCCATTGGCACTTGTTATAGTTCCAGACACTTCTCGCGTTGTGGCTTGGGGTAATATTGGTGTTTTTTTAGCAATCGCTTGTTCTTCCAAACATTTAAGCGCTAGGGCATTTAATTTAATTTTAGTGTTAAATCTATTGTTACCTAGTGTTGCTGTTGGCACAGCTAGTGGTGGAGCTGTTTCTTATGCTGGTTTGTATGGTTTTGTAATTTATTTGTTTAAGTTATTGGTCAAGAATTATTTAATGTAGGTATAATTAATTTTATGATAATAACAAAAATAAAATGCGGACTAGGGAATCAAATGTTTCAATATGCACTTGGCAAACGCTTGTCTTTGGATTGGCACGATGAATTAAAGGTTGATCTAGCTTGGTTTAAAAATATTAAAGCTGGTGACATACCAAGAGATCTAGAAATTAATAGTTTTAACGTTGTTTTAAACGAAGCCAGTGAAACGGAGATTTATCGTTCAACGCCGTCCATTTTTTTTAGGGCGGTTGATAGAATTCTTGGACGTTTAAACAGAAATCATTTTTATCGCTTTTACCCACAATTGTTAAGAAAGAAAAAAAATGTATATTTAGACGGGTATTATCAGAATTATAGATATTTTGAATCAATTAGAAATGTGTTATTATCTGAATTTATATTAAAATTTGGATATAATCAAATAGTTGATGAAATAAAATCAAAAATTGAAATGGCTGGTGAATCGGTGGCTATTCATATTCGTCGCGGCGATTTTGCTACCACACGCAAAGGATATAACGGTCTTTGCGATTTGGCTTATTATCAAAAAGCACTGGATGTAATAAATAATAAATATTCAGAAGTTAAGTTGTTCGTTTTTTCTGATGATATTGAATGGGCTAAATTAAATTTAAAATTTTCTAGTCCGATGGTGTTTGTTTCTCGGCCTATTTTGAAACCAGCCGAAGAGTTATTTTTAATGAGTTTGTGTAAGCATCAAATTATTGCCAATAGTACGTTTAGCTGGTGGGCGGCGTGGCTAAATAAAAATTCTCAAAAAATTATTGTGTCTCCTAGCGTTTGGTTGGTGGCTCAAGATATTAACATTGATTATTTGTTGCCACCAGATTGGGTAAGATTGTAAATTGAATATAATTTATTGGTTAATAAAAAATTATGCCAAAAATTAGTGTTGTAATCATAACTTATAATCGAGCTCCATATATTTGTGCTGCAATTGATAGTGTTGTTTGCCAAACTAATTCAGATTGGGAGTTGTTAATTATTGATGATGCTTCAACCGATAATACAAAGTTGTTGATTGATAGTTATATTAATCGTGATTCTAGAATTAAATATATTAAAAATCTTAATAATATTGGAATTAGTGCGTCACGTAATAAAGCTCTGCACGCAACTAGTGGAAAGTATGTGGCTATTCTGGACAGTGATGATATTTGGGCGGATGAAGAAAAACTACAAAAACAATGTAACTTTCTTGAAAATAATGTGGAATATGTAGTAGTTGGCGGGGCTGTGATAGTCTTAAATGAAAGAGGGGCTGTGATATTTCATTATAAAAATCCAATCACTGATATGGCAATCAGAAAAATAATATTATTACGGAATCCTTTTATAAATTCATCGGTCATGTTTGTTAGAGAAGTGGCTATAAAATGTGGTGGGTATGAAGATTATGTGGTAGGTGAAGATTATGATTTATTTTTAAAAATGGGACAACTTGGTAAAATGTACAATTTAAACGATTTTCTGGTTAGATATAGAAAGCATGATGCAGGAATTACCTGGTCTAAACGGGTTCGGGCGGCGCAAGATCATTTGGACATAATTAATAAATTTAAACAGGCATATCCCAATTATTTTTTTGCTTTGATTAAAGGGTATGTGAGATTATTTTTGGCTAAATTTTTGTTTTGTAGTGATCATTGTTAATATGAAAATATTATATTTAATAACTAAATCAGAGATTGGTGGCGCCCAAACGCATGTAGGGCAGTTGGTTAAATTTTTTGTTCAAAATAACCACGAAGTCGTCGTGATGAGTCTGCCGGGTGGTTGGCTAGAAAATGAGGTAAAAAATATAGGGGCAAAGTTTGTTCCTAATATTTATTTTTCTAATAATTTAAATCCTGTTCGTTTTTTTTATGCAATTAGAATTATCAAAGAATTGGTCGAGGAGTTTAAGCCTGATTTAGTGGCTTGCCACAGCACTGCCGCAGGTTTTATTGGAAGAATCACAATTAGAAATAGCGTGCCGACAATTTATACTGCTCACGGTTGGTCCTTTGAACCAGGTACACCTTTTTGGCGAAGGTTTCCGGGGATTTTGGCAGAAAAGTATGCCGCTAATTTTTGTAAAAAAATTATTTGTGTTTCAAAGAACACTCGTCGTATTGGCATAAAATTTAGAATTGCCAACCAAGATAAAATGGTGGTAATTTATAATGGTATTGAAAAATCAGATCTACAGAAGAATGTTGAAAACAGTAAACTTAAAATAATTTTTGTAGGAAGATTTTCAAAGCAAAAAAATCCAGAATTATTAATAAGGGCGGCATCACGCTTACCAAATAATTTATTAAAACAAATTGAAATATTATTAATTGGTAATGGTCAAAAGACATATTTGATTAATAATTTAATCAAACTAAATAAAAATTTATTTGTTAAAATTTTCCCAAGCGTTAACCGTGATGGTATAATTCAATTGTTACAAGATTCAGACATATTTGTACTTTCTACCAATTGGGAGGGGCTTCCTTATTCAATCTTGGAGGCCATGAGCGTTGGTTTGCCGGTGATAGCTACGGACGTTGGTGGAATAAATGAATTAGTAGACAGTAGTTGTGGTTTTTTGATAGAACGTGGTGATGTGGAGGGGCTGCAAAAGGCATTAGTCAATCTAATTTTAGATAAGGAGTTGAGGAAAAAAATGGGTGAAAATGCAAAAAAAATTATTGAAGATAAATTTTCTATGGATAAAATGCTGTTAGAAACAGAAAAAGTTTATAATGCAGTAATGAAAAATAAAATATGAAATTACTTTACCTGGGTGCCGGTTTTGTCGGAACATGTTCTGCAGCAGTAATGGCTGATAGTGGTCATGATATTTTGATTTATGATATTGATCAAATAAAAATTAAAATGCTTGGCTCTGGCGATCGTGATTTGATCCAGAATTGTCTGTTTGAAGATGGGTTAGGTGATCTGTTGGTTCAAAATAAAGATCAAATAAAATTTTCTTCTGATTATAATGACGTAGTAAAAAATCTGGATACATTAGATGCCGTCTTTATGTGTCTACCAACTCCAGAAAAGAAAGGTTCAAAAGGAGAATCTGACTTGTCTTATTATTATTTGGCCGCCGAAGAATTAGCTAAAAATTTAGCCAAAAGAAATGGTGAGGCACAAAATAAATATATAGTGATAATTAATAAAAGTACCGTGCCGATTGAAATGATTGATGAGACGGAAAAAATAATGAAAAAACATGGCGTCAAAAATTTTGGTTTAGCTTCTAACCCAGAATTTTTGGTAGAAGGCAAGGCAATTTATGGTTCTTTGAAACCAGATCGCATTGTTATTGGGGCTTGGACTGAGGAAGATTTTAAAATTATTCGTAATATCTACCAGAGATTTTATTCTTCACCAACAGTAAAATATATTGAAGTCAATCCTAAAGAAGCGGCCGCTGGAAAACTATTGGCTAATTATTATTTATTTAGTAAGTTAGCGATTTGTTACGATGTGATTGGCCGCACTTGTGAGACGTTTGATAATTTGCAATTTGAAAATTTAAGAAAAATTATTAGTACTGATCCTCGTCTAGGTAGTTGGGGGTTATTTGATAGTTTTTTTGCTGGCGGTAGTTGCTTTATTAAAGATACTGCTTCGTTGGCCTATCAATTGGAGGAAAAGGGTGTGGACGTATCCTATATTAAGGAAAGTTTGCGTATAAATAATTTCCAATGTGATAATTTCTATAATCGCGCTGGTAGCGAAGCCCAATTTAGTTTTAAAAATAAAGCAGTAGCGATTTTGGGCGTGGCTTTTAAAAGAGATACTAATGATGTGCGTAATTCTGGAGCGATAGAAATAGTTAATAAGTTGTTAGATGATCAAGTAAAAGAAATAAAAATTTATGATCCAGCTGCTATGTGGATGTTTAAAAAAGTTTTTGATGTCGAGAAAGATTCGCGATACAAGGTCATTAATTATTATAATTCTGAAAAAGATTCTTTGTCTGGAACAAGTGCTTGTATGATTTTAACTGATTGGCCAAAATTTAGAGAAATTGGCAGCGTTATTAAACAAAAATGCCCCGCTCCATATTTAATTATGGATGGTCGTCGAATGCTGTCGGCTCAATTTGATGAATTACAGAATTTAGGTTATGATATCATCGCAGTCGGTAGTCCATTTTTAAAAGGAAAATAAAATATATGTCAAAATTAGTAGTTACTGGCGGAGCCGGATTTATCGGCTCACATTTAGTAGATAGATTAATCGAACTTGGTCATCAGGTTGTGGTGATTGATAATTTATTGCTAGGTAAAAAAAGTTTTGTAAATAAAAAAGCAAAATTTATTAAGGCAGATATTAGAGATTTTAATAAAATTAAAAAATGTTTTTCTGGTGCTGAAGCAATATTTCATCTAGCGGCTGATCCAAGGTTGCAGGTTTCAATAGAAGATCCAATCACTACCCACGAAATCAATGTCACCGGTACAATAAATATTTTGGAAGCAGCCAGAAAAACTGGTGTTAAGAAAGTTATTTTTTCTTCTTCTTGTGCAGTATATAGTGACGCAGTCGTATTGCCGATAAATGAAAGCGCTTTCACTAGTCCACTCAGTCCGTATGGATTGCATAAATTGATGGGTGAACAATATTGTCGATTATATTCCAGTTTGTTTGGTCTAGAGACAATTTGCCTACGTTATTTCAACGTTTTTGGCCCACGTAAGCTGGCAACTGGTTCATACCCGATGGTTATCCCGATATTTTTGGATCAACGCCAAAAAGGCAAGTCGCTGACCGTTGTGGGCGACGGCACAGCCACTCGTGACTATGTTCATGTGTCAGATGTAGCGAAGGCAAACGTTTTGGCCTGGCAATCTGGTATAAAGGATGGTAGTCCTGTTAATATCGGTACTGGCGTGCAAATTAGTGTCAATCAGATTGCCAAACTAGTTGGTGGACCAATAATCAATTTACCGCCACGATTAGGCGAAATGAAAAAGATTCAGGCGGATAATACCAAAGCCAGAGAGTTGCTTGGTTGGAGCCCAACGGTAAAATTGGAAGACGGTACAAAAGAATTAAAAAAAGAGTGGGGAGTGGAATAAAAAAGTTATCCACAGGAAAAATTCGAGTCTAAAATATAATTGTGCTATAATAAATTTAGCAATGAATAGAGGAGGGGGAATGAAA
>CALRIA010000002.1 GCA_943359595.1 Candidatus Magasanikiibacteriota bacterium
GCCAGTCATTTCTAAGTTACCGTTCATTGTTACAACAACTTTACCACTGGCTTTGTCTACGGTGACTGTTTCGCCGCCGATTAAATCTTGCAATTTTTTGCCTTGATCACGCAAATCTTTAAATTGTTTTAATTTTGAAAACATGGACATAATGTATGTTTGTAAAATTTAATAAATAAAATGATTAATATTCGGGTTGTTCTGGCGCTTTATAACTACCAGACGAGGAATTATTAAAAGCTGATTTTGGTTTTAAAGTTTGAGGACCACTGCTAGTGCCAGTCGGCGCAGTATGAACAGCATCCAAATTTTTAAAGGAAGCCATATGTTCCACAAAAGTAGTTCTTACTAAGCCAGTTGGACCATTTCTATGTTTAGCAATATGGATTTCAGCAATATTACGTTCATCAGGAGGTATTTCCTCTAGACGATAATTACGGTCGGCAGCTTTTCGATAGATAAATAATACCACATCGGCGTCTTGTTCGATAGAACCAGATTCACGTAAGTGAGATAATTTTGGAATGGCGGGCTTGCTTTGTTCAACAGTACGTGAAAGCTGGGACAAAGCCAATATTGGAATATTGAGTTCACGCGCCAAAGCTTTTAAACCACGACTAATTTCGGCGACTTCTTGAACACGGTTGTCTGTTTTGCCACTTGTTGATTCCATGAGTTGTAAATAATCGATAACAATCAAACCTAGTCCATGTTCACTTTGCAGACGACGGGCTTTGGTGCGTAATTGTAAAATATTTAAACTACCAGAATCATCAATATATATTGGAGTTTCCGAAAGCACGCCGATGGCATGGCCAATACGAGGGAAGTCGTCGTCTTCAGGACGGTCTGATAGTCGACCGGTACGCATACGCCATAAATCAATGCCCGCTTCAGAACAAAGCATTCTATCTACCAATTGTTCTTTGCCCATTTCTAAAGAGAACAAGCCGACTGGTAGTTTTTGTTTCGTAGCCACATGGCGAACTATATCTAAAGCTAGTGAAGTTTTTCCTACACTGGGACGAGCAGCCAAGATAATCAAATCAGATTTTTGCAAACCGGCTAATAAATTGTCCAGTTGGGTAAAGCCAGTTGGTAAACCACGCAGTTGACCTTTATTTTTGTGTAATTCATCAATACGATCAAAAGCGTCAGCCAAAACACTACGAATAGGAGTAAAGGTTTGTTTAAAATGAATTTGCGAAACTGCAAATAAACTCTGTTGAGCTTCGTCTAGAATTTTTTCGATATCATTTTCTTCTTGGTAGCCTAAGCGAGAGATTTCATGTGAAGCTAATAATAGGCGACGACGTACGGCTTTGCGATGGACAATTTGGGCGTAGTTAGCCACGTTGGCGGCAGTTGGAACGGCGTTAATTAGCGACGCAAGATAAGATCGTCCGCCACACATTTCCAACACTCCTTTTTCTTCTAAACGAGTACTAAGAGTCAATAGATCAGCTGGTTCATTGCGTGAATATAAATCAGTAATTGTTTCAAAAATACGGGCATGGGCATTTTTATAAAAATCTTCAGAACGAATAAGATCGGCAATTTTTAACATCGCGTCTTTGTCCAAAAGAATTGACCCCAAAAGTGACATTTCGGCCTCTAAACTTTGAGGCGGTACCTTGTTTAATTCTTCATTCGTATTCATACTGTTTTGTTTGTTCGTATATGTTATATCAAAGCCTTTTTTTGGGCAAGCAAATTTGGGGATGTAATGTGATTAAAGTGTGTATATTTTTGCTCTTTCTATCTATTCTGCTATACTACTGATAGTATGTGGATAAAATCTTTGTTTAAAAATGTGAGAGGAACAGTTGTTTTTGCCATTTTAGTTTATTTTAATATAGTTTTTTTGCAAAACGCCTTTTTTGGTTGGGCTATTTTAGGTATTTTCTTTTTGTTAGTATCACAACCAACTCATAATTTTTTAATAAAATATTTTAATATGTCAGGGTCGTTGCGTGTTAGGTTGCTCTCCATATTTTTAATTTTAGCATTTCTTGGTTTTATCGCTGGATTATTATCCTGGGTCTACAAAATGACACCAATAATTTTATCTCTCACTTTCTTAATCACTGGGCTAGTAGCAGCATATCTAAAAAATTTAACTGGCAAAGATAGTATAGTGGTTCCAGAAATCGAAGATAATAATAAACAGGTAATCGAAGAGGTTCCGTCTGCTAAAGTTGGTTTGGTCCTATATTTTGTTTTAGTTTTTATTGGTTTTTATTTTTTAAATAATAGTAAAACTGAAGCGAGCATTTTAACTCCGTGGCAAACAATTTCAGCTTCGTATATTTATATATTTTTTGCAGCTACCTTAGTACTTGGTTGTTTGATTTTTTCTAAATTAAAATCTGGCACGTTGTTATTTTTACTTATTTTACATGCGTTTTTGCTCCATGCATATTTGCCTTTGAGTCATTCATTGTTTTATGGAGCCGATGGTTGGCGTCATTTGGCTGTTGAAAATAGCATGTTATCCGAAAGTGTTGAAAAGACGCTGTCATTTAATGTAGTTCCAATTAGTTTTTGGCAACAATTTAATTTTGGTGGTTTGGCGTATGCGCAATTTAATTCTTTGGCCTTATTATTTAAATTGATCTGTCGGGTGGATTTAGTCTTGTTTTTACGATATTTTATTCCTATTGTTTGGTCAATAGTTTTACCAATATTGTTATTTGAAATAGCTAGTGTCTTTAACTGGGAAAAGAAAAGAGCTTTATTATTTGTCTATTTATCAGCCCTCCCTTTTGCTTTACAAGCTAGTGGAAGTTTTAGTTTGCCAGCTAATTTAAGTTTTTTATTTTGGCTATTAGTTTTATTATTACAATTTAAAAATAGACAAAAATATACTCTAGTTGGAGGGGTAGCTATTATTATTTTTGGCTTGTTGTCTATATTTGGGCATTCTTTATATTTTATTTTATTTTGTCTGAGTTTTATATTGTTATGGTTTTTAGATTTTTCTAAAACAAAAAACCAATTTAAAAAAATAAAAATTGCAACTGCGACTATATTATCAATATTATTAATTCCTAGCTTGGAACTAATATCCAATTTTTCTCAATTTAGTTCGCAGATAAATTGGTGGTCACAAATCAAGAGCGTATTAAGTAGTTTTAGCGCTTGGTATGTGGCTACTGGTTTGCGCACGTCCGATATTACTGTTGGTAATATTATTTTTAATCAGCCTCCGTTGAGTGCTCTGGTAATAAACTTATTTACCATTAATCGTTGGTGGATTTGTATTTTTATGTTTATTTTTTGGATGATTTGTATTTTTGGATGGTATAAAATTTTGCAGAAGCAGAAAGATAATTCTAGCTACGCATGGTTAATATTAACGATTGGTCTATTTGGTGGATACATTATTTCGCGTTATTTTTTAATCGGTGAAAATATTTTATCCAGACGACTTGATGTGATTTTAGCCGTGGTAGTTATTTTACCAGTAGCTTATGGGTTGTATGAAGTTATCGTGACTCAAAAAAATATTTTTTATCAACGAATAATTTTATTATTTATATCTTTTTTTCTTTCAATGGCGATTACCGCTTCTTATACTATTGGCCCTGATACTCAAACCATAAATCAGTCTCAATATTTGGCAGCAGATTATATATGGCAAAAATCCATTTTTAGTACTAAAAATAGTTGTGTTTTATCTGATACCAACACACTTCTAGTGTTAGAGGGGATATCTGGCAAGAGGATAGTTGGTGGTGGTTTCCCAATTAATTTATATTTTTCTCAACCAGAACGAGAACAACTATTAAAAGTAGCACAGACAGATCCACAATCAGCCATATCCCAATCCAAAAAATTATTAAAAATTGATACTTGTTATTTGATAGGAGACTATGATTTGCCTAATCCAGTGGCCCAATTTGGTTATATTAAAATATATAATAATTAAAAATAAATATTATGAACTGTTTGTTTTGCAAAATTATCAATAAAGAAATTCCAAATTTTACAGTTTATGAAGATGAAAATGTGCTCGCATTTTTGGATATTCATCCATGCTCTAAGGGTCACACAGTAGTAATTCCCAAAGAACACTATTCAAATCTGTGGGATATGAATACTGAAACGTTTGAATTAATGACGGTGAGTTTGCGAAAAGTGGCAGGGCATGTGCAGGCGCGACTTCAACCTGAGGGTATGAATATTGGTATTAATAACGGAGCGGCAGCGGGACAGGCAGTGGAGCATGTGCATTGGCATATTATTCCGCGATATAAAAATGATGGGGGAGGATCAATGCATTCAATTATCAAAAATCCTGGAAATAAAACTATTAAAGAAGTATATGAGTTGTTTGTATGAATAAAAATTATCAAAAAATTTCTGAAGAGATTGTGCATACCAATCCGTGGTGGGTTTATAAACATGATAATTATAAATGTGATGAGAAAGATTATCATTATTATTATGGTGAATTGACCGGCAACGCTATTATTGTACCTGTTTTAGACGACGGTCGTATTGCTATGATAAGGCAGTATCGTTATTTGCAAGAACGGTCTGGTATTGAGTTTCCAATGGGTGGAATTTTGGCAGGCGAAACCCCATTGCATGCGGCGATGAGAGAGTTACGTGAGGAAACCGGATTAGAATCGACCAATTTTTCTAAAGTAGGAGAATTTGAACCTTTATTAGGAATAGTTAAGGATCGATCCAGCGTATTTATCGCCAATGAAATTTCAAGTCAGGTAGAAAATTCTTTAGATGCAGAAGAAGATATAGAATTAGTTTTACGTCGTCCAGATGAAATCAATGAAATGATTAAAAGAGGTGAAATCTGGAGTGGCCAAACTTTGGCTACTTGGACTTTGGTGCGAGATCTTTTGAAAATTAACAAAAAATAAATATGAGTTTTGGAGAAGGCGGATATCACGATAGTGGAATTTTAGGAAAAATTGGAAAAAAATTTGGTGAAAAAGCTTTGCCGGTTTTAATGACTCTTGGTTTGGGAGGAGAGGTTGAGAATCAAAATTTTTTAAAAACAGAACAAATTGTAGCTGAAGATAAAGAAATGACTAAGGTAGTAAAAAATAATTCATCAAAAGAAATTCAAGTAACGGACCAATATGGAGAAATTTTAAAAACAGTTGGTGACGAGTTGTATGGAATACGAATGAGTGGTAACGAAAAAGGAGAAATTAGGTATTTTAAAGCTATTTGTTCGAACGTTGATTATCGTTTAAAGATTAGAAATTTAATTGAAAAGTATTCTGAGAAAAGTGGCGTGCCACTTGATATCGCTTACTCTGTAGCTGCTTTAGAATCAAAATTTGATAATACATTGGTTAATAGGTTTAAGGCTACAGGAAAAAAATCGCGAGAAATCACTTCAGTCGGTATCTATCAGATACGACTTGAGGCAGCAAGTGAAGTTGGTTTAAAAAAAGACAAAGAAACTGGTTGTGATAAACGTGAAAATTTGGATAAAAACATCATGGCTGGTATGGAAATACTGGCTAATTATTATGAAATGTTTCAAGATTGGCCTTTAGCTCTGATTGCTTATTCTCATGGTCCCGCTGGCGTTTTTCGTAAATTAAACAGTCTTCATCCAGATTTAACTCTCAATAAGAGGAATGATGATTTCGATGAAGCGGGAAAAAATAATTACTATAAAAAATTAAAAAATGGTGAATTAAAAATAGCCAAACTTTTTTCACTAGATCAAAAATATTTTAGATATGCGGTAGAGGTGGACGCGATAGCTGATTTGGCTCATAAATATTTATATAGTGAATGACATTTTTTTATTAAAATGGTATAATGTTTTCATGGATAAACAAACAGATAAAATTAATGATGAGCAGGTTAAACAAACTATAATTTCCAATCCGGAGGTGAATTATTTTGGTTTGGCCAATTATCGTAATCAAAATAGAAAATTTGGTATCAAGCTCGACGATCGTCGTCGTCATATGTATGTGGTGGGAAAGACTGGTATGGGTAAAACCACACTGCTGGAAAATATGGTGCTCAACGATATCTACGCTGGCCATGGTCTTGGTTATGTAGATCCACACGGGGATACTGCGGAGAAGATTTTAGATTATATCCCTGCCAATCGCATCAATGATGTAGTTTATTTTAATCCGGCCGATTTAGATTATCCGATTGGGTTTAATATTTTAGAAACTATTCGTCCTGAACAAAAACATTTAGTGGCTTCCGGTTTGATGGGGGTGTTCAAAAAGATTTGGCCAGATGTTTGGAGCTCTCGTATGGAATATATTTTAAACAATACTATTTTGGCGCTTTTAGATTTTCCTGGTACTACATTACTTGGTATCAATAGATTGCTCGCCGATGCGGAATATCGTCGTCGGGTAGTGAATAATACCAAAGATCCAGTGATCAAAGCTTTTTGGCAAACAGAATTTGCTGCCTATAACGATAAATATAAACAAGAAGCGGTCGCTCCTATTCAAAATAAAATCGGTCAGTTTTTGTCTGCCTCAGTGATTCGCAACATTGTGGCCCAAGTAAAATCGCGTATCAACATTCGCGAAATTATGGATGAGAAAAAGATCTTTATCATGAATTTGAGTAAAGGTAGGATCGGTGAAGATAATTCTCGATTACTCGGAGGTATGTTGATTACCAAAATTCAGCTGTCGGCGATGGAACGCGTAGATACGCCAGAAACAAAGCGTCCCGATTTTTTCTTGTATGTTGATGAGTTTCAAAACTTTGCGACCGAATCTTTTGCTAATATTTTATCTGAGGCGCGTAAATATCGTTTGGATTTGGTTATGGCCCATCAATATATGGAACAGCTTGAGGAAGAAGTATTGGCGGCTGTACTTGGTAACGTTGGTAGCATTATCACGTTCCGTGTTGGTTCGACTGATGCCGAAATTTTAGCTAAAGAATTTATTCCAACTTTTGTGGAAGAAGATCTGATAAATTTGCCGAAGTTTCATATTTATTTAAAATTAATGATTGACGGTGTGGCCAGTAGACCATTTAGTGCACTGACCTTGTCGCCAATTGCTATCGCTACCGGTAGTATGGAAAAAGTGGTGAAAGTTTCCAGAGAACGTTATGCCACCAGTCGTGATCAGATCGAGGACAAGATTGCTAGGTGGAGTGGGATGGTGATAATTCCAGGAGATGAGGCATCCCAGTTGGAAGTGGATGAAGAGGACGCTATGTTTTTCGCCGCTGAAAAAAAGAAAGTTGAGCCAACTTCAGTAGTCGTAAAACCACTAGATCCTGCTCCGACTCCAACACCAGCGCCAACCTCGTCACCAGCAAGACCGCCAGCAGCAATAATAGCGCCGGTGGTAGTTCAAAAGGTAGTTGTATCTCCAATCCAACAGCCTACACCACCGATAGTTCAGCCTCCAACAAGAAATGCTCCTAGTCAAAATGTACAATCAATAAGTGCACTATCAACGAATCATTCACAAACACTTTCAAAGTCGGCCAAAAAACGTCGACGTAAACAAAAAAATAAAGGCAATCAAAGTTTTGTAACTGGTAATCAAGTGGTATTGGGTGATCCGTCTCAGAAGGGGATTTCTTTGAGTGTTTTGCAGCCGGTTAAAGCGCCAGTTATTTTATCGGTTCCTAGTCAGCCGTTGAATCAACCTGCAAAACAGGGAACACAGTCGCCGATAGTTAACAATTCAGCAATTTCTCAGCCTAAAACAATTCAGCCAGGTCAGATTAGTAAAATTGACTAATAACTGTTAAATACCCTATAATTAATTGCAGGGTATTTAATTTCTTTTATGGAACACAAATATAATCTAGAAGTAATTGCTGGTGATTTTAATTCACCACTATCTCGTAACGAGATTTGGACCAGTGCTTATTTTAAATTTCCTTCACTACTTGGTATTAGTAGAGTGGTTTTGGGTATTGCTAGCCACCAAGATCAGATAGAATATTTTGGCGATTTAGTATCTTGGCAAAAATGTCATGATGAACTAAAAAATAAAGTACTGGCCGACTACCATTATATCGAAAAGTTAATTGAGAGTTTTATAGATCATGGCCAAAAAATGAATGTTTGGACGGAAGATAATTTTTTAAAAGCGGATTTAAAATTTCTAAGTAGCAAAGAATTAATTGTTAGGCTTAATAAATTTGTTGATTTGCAGAGCACAGAATATGCAATTGGCGTGGCTTTGGTAATTTTAGATTTTCAAGGATTTTCTTTTGTAGAAAATAATTTGGAAAAGATTTTAAAGTCCAAAGTTTCGAAGGCAGAGTACGCGGAATACTATAGAGTATTTACTCAGCCAGTAAATAATTCCTTTGCCCAAGACCAAGAAGAAGATTTATTGAGTTTAACAGAAAAGTATTATTCAAATAGTCAATGGCAATCAAATATAAAAAATAAAACCAAAGAAGAATTGAGATCCATTTATCCAGATTTTTATCAAGGATTAGAAAACCACACTCAAAAGCATGGCTGGATATATTATGTTTACGCTGGTCCAGCTTTTACCGAGCAGAATTTTTTGGATTTTATAAAAGATTATTTGGTGCGTGAAATAGATCCTTCTAAAAAGTTGAAAGAATTAGATAAAAGAAAAAAACAATTAGTGGTGGATAAAGAAAAATATTTGGAAATATTAAATCCAACTGAATTTGAAAAAGTAATTTTAGATCTTGCTCCGAGAGTCGTTTGGGCCAAACCAAGAAGAAAAGATTTTCAGAGCAAATCTTATTATCATGTTGAAAAACTTTATAAAGAAATAGCCAAAAGATTTTTTTGTCTTTGGAGCAAGTGCGCTCTTGTACGATTGCCATGTTGCAAGAGGGTTTAAAAAGAGGTGAATTGGATGGAGCTAAAGCCAATGATATATATAATTTCCATATTTGTTTTCCAAATGACGATCAAACGGTAGAAATTTTGACCGGAGATGACGCACAAAGTTTTTATGACAGATATGTAAAACCAAATAATAAAAATAAAGACCTCGATAATATCAAAGAAATACGGGGTACTTGTGCATGTGCGGGAAATGCAACTGGAAAAGTAAAAATAATAAATAGAATTAGTGATTTAGAAAAGATGAACTATGGCGATATTTTGGTATCACTAGCGACTACTCCCAGCATAGTTTCGGCTATGAAAAAAGCGGCCGCTATTATTACTGATGAAGGTGGACTTACTTGTCACGCTTCGATTGTCAGTCGCGAATTAAATATACCGTGTGTGATTGGTACTAAATTTGCTACTGAGGTCTTGAAAGATGGAGATATAGTAGAAGTGGATGCTCAAAGAGGTTTGGTTAAGATAATAAATTAGTATATGAAAAATTTAAAAGTGAAAGATTGGTTTCTATACGGAGAATGGGTTAATATCAGCTGGTTCCATAGTTGCTATATGCACGGCTTATCTTATTCTATTAAAAAACGTCTTGGGTATGGTCTTAGTCAAGTGGTGACTATTCAAGAAAAGAATGTTCAAAAAATTTATATTTCTCAATCAGAGTGGAAAAATATTGGGCAGAGATATTTAAATGAGGTAATAAAAAATCCAAAATTATTAGAAAATTTGCTTTTAAATTTGCGCCACTTAGCTGATAAATTAAAAATTTTATCAGCTCAATTTAAAAAAGTAGATTTTTCTAAACTTTCTTCAAAACAACAGTTAACCCAACTCAAAAAATTTCATGAGTTGCATCACGATCTTTGGGCCTATGGGCAGGTGCCAAATATTTTGGAATTTGAGAACTCTTTTTTGACCGATTATTTAAAAAATTATCTTTCTAAACTTGGCTTGGACGCCAAAGAACAATCAAAAATTTTTCAAATATTAATAACACCACGTGAATTATCCGAAGCCCAACAAGAAGAGCGTGCGATGTTGGCTTTGGCAGCTAAAATTAATTTTGGTTCCAAATCTCATACAACAGCTATTTTAAATCATTGGAAAAAGTATAGTTGGCTGCACTTTGGTTGGACCGGTCCTAGTCTGCTGAAAGAATATTTTATAGATGTGTGCGCCGGTTTACACAAACAAGGTCGTGCTGGCGAAATTCTACAAAGATTAAAAACCGAAAGTCGTTTATTGCTAAAAGATAAAAAGTTTTGGATAAAAAAATTAAAGGTAGATGATTTGCATCAAAAATTATTTTGTCTACTAGAAGAAATATTATTTATCAAAGCTCATCGCATGGATGCTTTATTTAGAAGTTATGAAGCATCTCAGCCGTTACTTTCAAAAATAGCGCGCGACCACCATTTATCTCTTTCTCAGATATATAATTTATATTATGATGATTTAGTTAAAATTATTAAAACCAACAAAGTTGACGTTGACTATATTAACGAACTAATTAAATATTCAGTCGGCTATTTTGATTCCAATAATATTTATCTTTTAACTTGCAGCCAAGCCAAAAAAATATTTAAACAATTAATTTTACCAAAAATAAAAGAAGTAAATGAGTTAAGAGGTCAGTGTGGTTATCTGGGTAAAGTAAAAGGCGAAGTGTGTGTAGTAAATAGCTCTAAAGAAATGTCCAAATTCAAAGATGGGCAGATTTTGGTTTCCGTAGTTACCGATCCATCACTTTTGCCAATTATGAAAAAAGCTGCCGCCTTTGTCACCAATCAAGGCGGTCTGACCTGCCATGCGGCCATAGTAGCTCGCGAATTAAAAATACCCTGCGTTATCGGTACAAAAATTGCCACTCAAGTATTTAAAGATGGCGATATGATTGAGGTGGATGCTGAGAATGGTATTGTGAAAAAAATTATTTGAACTATGAAACTCCAAAATTTAAATAATGGCGATCCGTGGATGTTGGGAGAAGATATACCCAACGCTGATCTTTTTTTCTCCACTATTTGGCTCAATGGCTTTGTGAGTTTTTTTGATCAAAATACCGGTCGAGCTTACAATAAAATTCTTTGTAAATATGAAGGTTATCACCTTTGGTTTTATTTTGGTGATAAAGACGCTCGTGAAGTGGCTGAACATCTGGCTGACAAAATAATAAATGAAGAAGGCTATGCCAAAGAAGTAAATAAAAATATTATTTTGGAGGCTGATAAACTTCGATCTTTTGCCGAAAAAATTCCTCAAATTAATTTAGCTAAATTATCCAATGAGAATTTGTGGCAAATTTATTCTGACCACAATGGAATTCATGGTAAATATTATACTTGGGCCTGGATTCCGGTGGCAGTTGATATGTTTGGTAATAATTTAACTAAACGAGTAAAAGATTATTTGTTTCAAAAAGGTGTAGGAAATGATAATATAAACGAATTTTTAGTCATTTTGACCCAGCCAACTAAAAAGTCGCTCATATTTATCGAACAAGAAAATTTACTAAAGATTGCGACAACTATAGCAGAAAAATATGAGTCCCTGATAAATATTTTTGAAAATAAGGAATCGGCTTACATTAAAGATAATTTACCTTTAGATATATTATCTCTAATCACAGAGCATCATGCCAAATATTATTATACAAAACATCTTTGGGTGAGCGGAGAATATAGTATAGAAGATTATCTGATTCAACTTAAAGATATTTTTAAGACTAAACAATCACCGAAAGTAATATTAGATAAACAATCACAGAAATTGGAAAAATCCAAACAGAAAAAAGAAAAGTTATTAGAGCATTTACAGATAGATCAGAAGTGGAAAGTGATATTTGAACAGTACGGTGATTTTATGGTCACCAAGATCTACCGTCGTTATGCTCAGCTTTTGGCGGTCCATCATATGTCGGCCATACTCAAAGAGATTGCGCGGAGATTTTTTATCACTGAAAAACAGGTTCGTTTTATGAGAGTAAAGGAAGTAGAGAAAATGCTTTTGGAAAATAAATATAACGAGAGTGAATTATTGGAACGTACAAAGTATTGTGTTTATTACGCGGAGCGTGATGATGAAAAAATTTTTATTGGGAATGAAGCCAAAGAAATAATGAAATCAATTGAGAAAGAAGTGGACATAAATATTTCAGAATTAAAAGGAGAAAGCGGTTGTGTTGGTTATGCTAAGGGACGAGTGAAGATTATAATTCGTGCCGAAGATATGGCTAAAATGGAAGAAGGGGATATATTGGTCTCAATTGCTACTGATCCAGATATTGTGCCAGCGATGAAGAAAGCGGCTGGTATTATCACGGAACAAGGTGGGGTAACGTCTCACGCCGCGATTGTTTCGCGTGAATTAGGAATTCCCTGCGTTATCGGTACAAAAATTGCCACTCAAGTATTTAAAGATGGGGATATGGTTGAAGTGGATGCTAATCGTGGTATTGTTAAGAAAATTTTTTAATTTTTTATGAAACAGTCACCAAAAGAAAAAATAATAAAACAATTTTCTGCAATGCCTTGGCAACCTTGGTTGCATCGACGTTTTGATCCGTTAGTGACTTATCTCATTATGGTAGGTGGCACAAGAGAAATATTTAAAACTCAGGGGATAGATGGTGAGTTTCCAATTTCACTTTACGATACCAACGATTGGTATAGTACCCAAGAAATGCTTAGTTTAGCAAGCAATGAAGCCAAAAGTTTTTTGCAACAAAAAAATATTATTAATTTGACTCATCAATGTGACAATCTTCTTGAATTTAGTCGTACTGCAGTAGAACAATTATTATCAAATCCAGGTGATCCAAAAAAGGATTATGAACAAGTAATTAAAATTATCACACCATTAAATGTCTATGTTTGGGTAGCACATAGTTCGGAAGTTTATTATCATGATCTGATTAGCTCAGCTACTTCCGCTTTTGTCACCCCAGAAAAATTAGAAACTTTTATTGGTGACATTAGTTTTCCGGTTAGAAAAAATTCTCTCGCCTTAATGGAGAATGATATTCGCGCCGGTGAAACTACAAAAGTGCTTTATAAAAAATATGCTTGGATAAAAGCGCGTGGTGGTTTTAGGCCAGGTTATACGTTGGCAGAAATTCGAGATATTCAAAAGGAAATTTTAAATAAACCGCAAGATAAACATCGTCATGTAGAAGTTCCGCCAGCTTTAGAACAGGCTGTTGGCGAATTGCAAGAATTGGTATATTTGCGTACATTGCGCACCGATGCGCTTTGGGAATTATATTATCTAGCCCAGCCTATTTTTGATCGGGCAGCCAAAGCTTTTGGCGTTAGTTCCGTAAAAGATTATATTCCCGAAGAATTATTGAAAGGTAATATAAAGCCAGTGCCAAATAATTACGCTATTTTAAAAAATTATGACACTATTGTTGTTACTGATCCAATTATCAAATTAAAAAATTCAGAAGTTGCAAATAGTGTACGGGGTGTTGTGGCTTATCGCGGTATTGTTAGTGGGCCAGTAAAAATTATATTTACTCCTCAAGAAATCAGCAAGGTGGTGACCGGAGATATTCTTGTCACAAATATGACCATACCTGCTTATGTTTCCGCGATGTACCGCGCTGCCGCATTTGTAACTAACGAGGGAGGTATTACTTGTCATGCCGCTATTCTCGCCCGCGAGCTAAAAAAACCTTGCATCATAGGAACCAGAGTAGCTACACAGATTTTTAAAGATGGTGATCTGGTGGAAGTGGACGCTGAAAAAGGAATTGTAAGAAAAATATAAAAAATAATTCTCTAAAAAGCAAGCACCACCGGATATTAACCGGTGGTGTATGCACTTTTATGATTTTTCAGAAGGCGGTATGCTCAGGCGGAATGAAAAAACGGTTCCGTTTGAACTTCTTCACCTAGTTGGTGCCAGTCGCGATGAATTCAATCTTGATCTCGTCGCCATCAACCTTGATCGCGTAGACTGATCCACTTTTGGCTTCCGAAAGTGGAATGCCTAGAGCAAGCAGGACTTCGCGACCCGCGCAGATGACGGTCTCATTAGGGAGTTTTTTCAGCTTCGCCCTTAGCGATGGCCCAGCGTCTTCGCCGCTAGTGCAGGTTTCAAACGCCACCTTGATTCCGCTCGCCAGTACCAGCATCTTTTCGCCGTCGATCAACTCCAGACTGCCACAAGCACCGAAAACAGACGAAATCTGCAACCGGACACCAGTGTCGGAATAGCCGAGCTCTTCAGCCACAGCAAAGTGCCGGAGAGCTTCGCCAATACAGACGAGCGGTGGATCGATTACGAGATGAATCCGCAACGATCGAACGCAGGTTTTGCCGGCAACGGTCATGTCTGGATCAGCACCAGTTTCCTTTTCTCCGTGGGTAACCAGATATAAGGTTTTCATTTTTGGGCCCTTCTGTTGTATCTTAGACACCCATCATTTTCAAGCCACTCGACTTAAGTTTTTGGGATCTGTTGTAAAAGTGCATTTATTCTGGAAAGTTGCCTTAGTTAAGGCTTTTTTCACCATAAATAAACATTTTACCTTACCAAAAAATAGTCATTTTGTCAATGTCTGTGTAAATTTATGGCTAAGATATAGACAAATTTTGTCTATATGATACTATTAAAGTAGTTAAATAAATCATTCATGTTCAAAGCCAGTAAAATTTTTAAATACAGTTGGGAACTTTATGTTTCTCGTAACGTGTCTGTTTGGCACGATACTTTGCATTTGATAAGAAGTGATTCTGGTTATCATCATTACAAATTAGGTAAAATGTATGTTCAATTTAGAATTCATCGTAATTTAGAATCGGATTTTTATTATGCACTTACTGGTAGTCGATCGGCAGAAGATTTTATTGGTCGATTAGAGAAAAATTTAGAAAAAAAAGAATATGTTGATTTTCTTAAAAAGGAGTATCGAAAAGATTGCATAAAGTTTTTAGCTCGGTCTAAAAATTTAAAATCTACTACCAAAAGCTTAAAGTCATTTTTAAATAATTATGGCTATTGTAATGTTCTTTTAGATATAACTTCTCGAGCAAGTAAGATTTTGACCGATAAATTAATGTTTGATTTAAAGGATAATCGAAAGCGCGATGCTATTATTAGTTATTATGCTGTTCCAAAACAATTAGCACCGATTCAAAAATTAGAAAAAGAAGTGGCGAAATTATATCATGATAAAAATCTAGATAAAATAGCTGAAAGATTATGGAAAAAATATTGCTGGATTCCGGTGAGTTTTGTAGGTGAACCTTGGAGTAAAGAATATTTTTTAAATTTGTTAAAAACAGCTAATAAAAAAGTTTTGAGAATTTCACAAAAACCAAGGGTAAAATTATCCGTTAATTTAAAACATCTTTTATGGGCACTGTCGCAGATAACCTATCTAAACGAATATCGTAAGAGCATTTTTTGTCAGGTTAATTTGAATATCCGACCAGTTTTGAATGAAATAGCCAAACGGAGTGGTTTAAAAGATTGGAAGGAAGTTTCGTTATTGACCCATGAGGAATTAATTTTGGCTTCTGATGGTAAAAATTTTTCTAAGTTGGTGGCGCGTCGTCAAAAAGAAATTTTTGCTGTTCATAATATTGATAGTAATCAACTTCAGGTAGTATATGGATTACCGGTTAAAAAATTTGAAGATAATTTTAAGATAAAAAATACCAACGTATCTGAATTTAGTGGTGTTGTTGGAAATAAAGGAAAGATTATTGGTGTAGTAAAGATAATTTTAAAACACAGTGATTTTGATAAATTTAAAGATGGCGATATCCTAGTTGCCAACATGACATCAGTAGATTATTTACCAATCATGAAAAAGGCCGGCGCGTTTGTCACCGATGAGGGTGGTCTAGCGTGTCATGCGGCGGTGGTAGCGCGCGAATTTAATTTACCCTGTATTATCGGCACCAAAATTGCTACAGTGGTTTTAAAAGATGGTGATATAGTGGACGTGGACGCCAACAATGGTATAATTAGAAAAATATGAAAAAAATTTATTTAGTTTTCACTAGGGATAATAATCAGTGGGTGAATGAAATGGTAGATTTTGTTTTTGTTAATGAATTACCAAAAATTTTTGGCGCCGGTCTAACAACCCAAATTACCCGTTTTACAGGACGTACTTTTGAATGGTATCGTTTTGTTGAAGAAATGAATAAATTAAAAACGACTGTTATCAGTAAAAAATCGGTAGATCCTATTTTTCAGAAAAAAAATCAAGTTAAATTTTTAAAAGAAGTTGTCGAATTAAGAAAATTAATTTCTATAAATCCTAAGCGAGTAAAAAATGATCTTGATTTATTGCAAGAAATAAAAACTAGATTTTTGGATGTGTATCCATTGTATGTTCTAGCGGTTTTTTTGCCTGGGCCTTGGCGCGATGATTTTATTGCAGTTCATGGCGGTGGTTCAAAACAAATTTTAAATTTATTATTTAAAAGTCGCGAAGACAGCGAAGGTCTTTTAAAGGAAATAACCAATTTTATGCGGTCCTGGCTTGGGCCACAGTTGCAAAAGGTTGGCTACCAGGCTGATTATTTAAAGTTACTTTCCGTATCGGAAGTAGAGGAGTTTGTGAGGCTGAAAAAAATGCCTCCACATAAGGAGTTAGATCAACGTTTCAAAGGTTTTGTGTATATGTACAGCAGGCTTGTTAAGACCAAAGATTTTAAAGTTTTTCTTAAAGATGAAAATATTTCTATTGAGACAGAAAATATAGTACTAAATAAAAATAGTTTCACTGGATCAATAGCTTATGCGAGTAAAATTGTGCGCGGCAAAGTTAAAGTAGTTTTGAATTCAACAGAGATGTTTGGTTTTAAAGAAGATATGATTTTGGTTACTCCTATGACTGCTCCGGAATATTTAGCGATTATGAAAAAGGCGAAGGCAATTATTACCAACGAAGGTGGAATTACTTGCCATGCCGCGATTGTGGCCCGAGAATTAAAAAAGGCTTGTATTATCGGTACAAAAATCGCCACTTTTGTTCTAAAAGACGGAGATTTGGTGGAGGTGGATTCTCACAAAGGAATAATTAGAAAAATAAATATTTAATATGTTTGAATATATCAAGTCTCACGAAGAACACTCGGTTACACCTTTGACTATTTCGCCCAATCACAATGCTTGGCCATCAAAGATTTTAAAAAAATTATTGGACGGTCATGAGGTAGGAGAGCAGACTTTTTGTATTCACAGAGATCAAGGCCTGGAATTTTATGCCGATCATAATGCTTGGGATAGAGGATCGGATTATTTTTTGGAGAAATTAAAACGAGATAAAAAAATAGTAAAAGAGGTCTCTTTTAATTCTCACAGGATTGCCGATCAAATTTTAAAGAAAATCAGAAATTTTGAACGTCAAAATATAAAAAAATGGTCCAACAAAGAAATCACAAAATTTTTATCCAGTAGCTATAAGCTAGGCAATGATCTGTGTGCCTATGGTTTTATCCCGGTAATCTCCGATCATTTTTTTCATAAATTTACCGATCTCCTCAAATCTATCGTGAAAAATAAAGAAAAAAATATTTCAGTAAAAATGACCGTTCCGGAAATAATTTTTCTTTTGTGTTCTCATTATAAACCCGTACCTTCTAAATTGGCTAGAATAAAATTATTAAAACTTTTAAAAAAAATACCAATCAAGAAAAGATAAATAATTATTACTCTGATTGGCATTGGGTAGGCTTTGGGCAGCTTGGTCCAGGAATTGAACCTCAAGAGTTTTTAGCCGGCGCCGACAGTCTCTTTAAAAATAAACATCTTATAGACAAGGAATTAAAAGAGTTGATAAATTCTCCAAAAATTTTACAGAAAAAACAAAAAGAATTAATCAACAAATTGCGTTTGAACACTCAAGAGATTTTTTTATTTTCTACCGCGCGTGAGTTTACTTATCTTAAAGGTTTAAGAATGGAAGTTCTGTTTGGTCTTTGCGCCGCTTGGAGTAAAGCGCTGGACGAAATTTCAATTCGATTAAAGATGGATAAAAAATTACTTTATTACGCTTCCATGGCGGAATTAAATTCCGCTTTGTCGGGACAACATAGTTTAAATAAAGAAATTTTAAAAGATAGAAGTAAATTTTGTGTTTGGGTAGCTAATACCGAAAGTACTCAGAAAATTTTAGCTGGCAAAGAAGCCAGAGAATTTTTGAAGACAGTTAAATTTAAAGAAGCTAAAAAAATTGAAAAAGTTTTGGTTATTCACGGTACGGTCGCGTCGGTGGGATATGCCAAAGGTACAGTGAGAATTGTGAATAAAACTTCAGAAATAAATAAAGTAAAAGAAGGCGATGTGCTGGTTTCGGTTGCCACTCATCCTGGATTACTTCCCGCCATGAAAAAGGCCTGTGCTTTTGTGACTGATGCCGGTGGTATCACTTCGCACGCCGCCATAGTCGCGCGTGAGATGGGTAAGCCGTGTATTATAGGCACTAAAATAGCGACTAAAATTTTAAAAGATGGTGATTTGGTAGAGCTGGATACTAAGAGAGGGGATATTAAAAAAATATAAAAATAATTTTTTGAACAATATGACTAAGCACACACAAGGTGATTGGATGATGATGTCTCAGCGTCAACGCATGAGCCCGTTTCCAAACTATATGTCTATGGAATCGGTTTGCAAAGAGATGAAAAAATTTGTTGGAGTAAATTTAAAAGACGTACTTCTATTTTTTAAAGGTAACATGATGTTTGCCTTTCAAGATAGTAAAGCCCACGAACAAGCCGGACAAAAAATTGCCAGTAGGATAGAAAAAAATCCACTTATGTATAGGCGTTTGGTCAAGCAGGAAGAAATTTTTGGAAATAAATTGGTAAAATTTACCAAGTTGGCCGGACAGCAAACGAATAGTAAAACCAGCAATCGTCGTCTGTATGAGTGGTATACTCAGTATGAAAAAATGTATAAAAATGTTTATGCCACTTATGGCTCGGTTTGGACAATGGAAGATCATCTGGTAGCCAAACTTTATGATATTGTTCACAAACGTTGGCAAGATGGCTCTAAAATTAGCAATACTTTGAATAGTTTGACCAAACAACCGCTCGCCATGGTGGCTACTATTGAGCGTCAAGCGATATTGAAAATGGCGGTAAAAATTTTGTCTTCATCCGGTTTATTAAAATTAGTTCAATCCGGGTCTTTGGAAAATATTAAAAAGAACAAGATATTGCATAAATTAATATCCACTCACGAAAAGAACTTCTTCTGGATTACCAGAGATTATGAAGATCCAATTTTAACTTATGATGATATTGTCAAAAAATTACAAATCATTTTAAAGGAAGATCCTGTCAAACAACAAAAAGAATTAAATGATAGATTAAGTGGCGATTTACGTGAAAGAAAAAAATTGGAAAAAGAATTAAAACTCAACAAAAAAGAGTTGGCTTTGTTTGCTTCCATGCGCGATGCTGCCAATTTAAAAGAACAGCGTAAAAAATTTGTTTCTCAGTCTTTATATTATTTTGATCCGGTTTTAAATGAGATTAGTAAAAGATTATTTTTAACTGTGAAACAGGTAAGATTTTTCCGTACTAGTGATGTTTATGAGGCTTTGGTAAAAAATAAAGATTTGACTAGCGAATTAAATGAGCGTTTTAATTTATCAGTGTGGCATTCCAGTACCAATGGTACAAAAGTCACAGTTGGTAAGGAAGCGCAAAAAATATTTGATGAGTTTTGCCAAGTGGATAAAAATGCAAGCGAATTTACAGGCATGCCGGTGTCGCCAGGGGTGGCACGCGGTCCAGCCAAAATCGTTTTAAATCCAAATGAATGTGATAAGGTAAATAAAGGGGACATAATTGTAAGTGTTCAGGTGGTGCCAAGTTTTTCGACAGCGATTATTAAGTCAGCTGGTATAGTTTGTGATGGTGGCCACGGTATTACTTCCCATCCGGCGACTTTGTCGCGAGAAGCGGGAGTACCGTGCGTGATTCAAACTAGATTTGTGCGCGAAGTGGTAAAAGATGGTGATGTACTGGAAGTGGATGGATATAAAGGCATCGTAAAAATAATAAAATAATTTATAAAAATAAAAACAACCTGATTAGTCAGGTTGTTTTTTAAAGCTCAATATTCTTTCGAGAAAAATATTAAGCTCTTGGGGACGCGAATTGCTTCGCGTCCCGTCGAGTGGGTGTACCCCAAAGCCCGTCAGTCCAACGGAATCTTGAGCGGCTTGGCGCTGATGAAGGTCGCCTTGCCGTCCTTCACCTGGAACGTGGCCAGAACGGACTCGCCCCGGTCGACCAAGTTGTTGGCGATGTCGAGGACTTCGGCGGCGCTGCGATGGCCATTGAGCCACTGCATTGCCACTTCCATCCGCGCCACGCCGTGGCTGGTGACCAGGACGAACTTGCCGGGGTTGGCCACGGCGATTTCGGTCAGGGCGGTGGCACCTTCTTCCGCGCGCATCAGCATCAGCTCGTGCAATTCCGGCATCTCGGGCAGACACTTCGCCAGGCTCGAGTCGTCGTCGTTGCCGAACTGGGACTTCGCCATCTCCTTGAGACGATTCAGGCTGTCGGGTGCCGCGCGCTTGTCGGTCTTGAAGTCGCCCAGGCGGGTCTCGTTCTCGATCAGCAGCGAGATGCCAGCACCTTCGAGCATGCGTTCGGCAGTGCTGACCGCACGCGGAAGTGGCGAAGAGACGGCCGCTTCAATCTGTGCGGTCTTGCCCAGGACTTGACCACGCCGCCTGGCGCGGTCTGCGCCTTCGGTCGTGAGGACGTTGTTCTCGTGTTCCTCGTGTCGTGTTAACACGAGAATGGTGGTTTTTGTGGGCATGGCCCACCTCCTTGGTTTAGCTAGAGACGCTAACATCTTCGCCGAAACCCTCGGACGAGAGATCCGGCTTGCCCGGTGACTGGTTATTCCCAGCTTAGTCAGTAACTAGGGATAAAATTTATCTATAGTTACTGACTAAGCTGTGGGGTATTTAATTTTTCAAAGTACACTCACTCATTATTGCTGTAGAACACCTATATTTACTGTTAGTAGATACGGTATGCCCATTTTGCAATAACAGTTGAGTATAGCATAAAATAGGGATTTTGTCAATATATTAACTGCTTTTTTGGCTAAAGTTAGCTATTTAATTATTAAGGATAGCAATAATATTGGTGACTAGTGGATGGGTATGTTAAAATCCAATCTAAGTATGCTATACTTATTATAAGTAATTTTTTATGAGAGAATTTTTTGCCAGCCAAGATAGAGAATTTAATTCAGATATTGAAACAGAAAATGTTCGCGACTTACCAGTCGTGACGGCTTATATTATTCGTCATGGTGAGACCACGGAAGATAAATTAAATCCGAATCGTAGTTTGACCACAGAAGGCGAGAGTCAAGCCGACGACGCAGCCGAACAGCTAATCACCGAATTAAATCCACAGACAGACGTTATCCAAATTTTGGATAGCGGTAATCATCGCGCCAATGTGACCGTGGTGAGAATCGCGGAAAAATTAAAAGCCGCCGGTTTTAATTTTTTTGTTCCTGTACCTAGTGATAAATCCGGAAATCTGCAAGCAGAAAATATTCCTACTACTCCTGAACCAAAATCACGTAGCTACAATAAAATTGCGGCCGCTAATATTCCAGATCAATTTAAAAAATTACTGGCTGATCCGGTATTGCACGCTGAGCTTGGACTTGGAAATGATATTCCGGATAAAAGAGTTATGACTTGGTTTATGATTCAAAGAGATGGTATGGAAACTCCACAGCAGGTATTGGAGAGGGTGCGCCAGGGTATGAATGATACTCAAAAAAAATTACCTCAGTTAAATAAAGTTTTGTCGCCGGATCAACGCATTGTAGTGGTGGCGGCCGGCAATGCTTCTATGGTTGATTCGGTAGTCACTGAAGCTTCCAAAGTTCACCCTAAAGACAGAGGTGGAGAAATTAGTAATTGTGAAGGATTTAAAGTTGATTTCAATTTAGGCGCTGATCCAAAGATTAATTTATGGGGAGAAAATATTGAACAATATTCTAAATAAATAAAATTATGTCTCACATCAAATTTTTTAAACAACTTTCAAAAAGCAACGTCGATATCGCCGGTGGCAAAGGCGCCAGTCTTGGTGAGATGACGCAAGCCAAAATTTCGGTACCGCCTGGTTTTGTAGTTTTATCGGCTGCTTTTGATAGATTTTTACAAGAGACTGGTTTAAAGGAAGATATTGTGGCGCAATTAAAAAAAGTTAATCCACAAGATACTAATTCAGTAGATAAAGCGAGTGCTGTAATTCGTGATATGATTCACGATAAGTCGATGCCCAAAGATTTGGAAAAAGAAATTTTGGTTGCTTTTAAGAAATTAGATGCTAAATTTGTCGCAGTTCGTAGTAGTGCTACGGCAGAAGATTCAGCAATAGCTAGTTGGGCTGGTGAGTTGGAAACTTATCTTAATACCGAAAAGAAAGATGTACTAGAAAGAGTAAAACTTTGTTGGTCTTCATTATTTACTCCACGGGCTATTTTTTACCGTCATGAAAAAAAATTGATCGATCACTATGTTTCGGTGGCAGTGGTTATCCAAAAAATGATTCAGAGCGAAATATCCGGTGTGGCTTTTACCGTTCATCCAGTGACAGAAGATTATGACCAGATGATTATTGAAGCTGGGTTTGGTTTGGGTGAGGCAATAGTTTCAGGACAGATTACTCCAGATAGTTATATAATTAGTAAAAGTGAAATGAGTATATTGGATATTAATATTAGTGAACAAAATAGAAAATTAATACGTAAGGTTGGTAAGAAAAAAGGAGAAGAAGATGAAGAGAATAAATCTAACCATTGGGTTAAGCTTGGCAAGGAAGGTAGTAAACAAAAACTCACTGGTAAACAAATTATTGCAGCAGCCGAGTTATTTAAAAAAATTGAAAAACACTATAATTTTCCATGTGATATTGAGTGGGCAATGGAAAAAAATAAAGTGTATATCACTCAAAGCCGTCCGATTACAACATTAAAAAATAGCCAAATATAGCCAAAACAAGTTTAGATTGACAAAAAGATAAAAAGGTGCTATTATATCGCTAATAACTTGGGCAACAAGAGTAGGTCAAAAGGCCAAAATATGTTCCCAACTAGGTCGTTTATTTATTTTCCAAACAACATTTTGGAATATATAAGGAATAATATTATGGCTTTTGGATCTGATAGACAAATGTACGATGTAGACTTGACTTGCGCAAAATGCGGAGCTCACATCTCACAGTTGCCTTTCCAACCTTCAGGTGATCGCCCAGTTTACTGCTCCGACTGTAACCGTGCTTTCCGCAAGGATCGTCCAGCTACAGATCGTGGTGGACGCGCTGGCGGTTTTTCCCAAGCTCCTCGCCAGATGTACAGTGTCAACTTGAACTGCGCATCTTGTGGTCAGCAGATTTCTGAGTTGCCTTTCCAACCAACTGGTGACAAACCAGTATATTGCCGAGACTGCATGCAGGCTCGTCGCAATGGTTAATTGACAATCAACTTGAACCCCTCGAATTTTCGGGGGGTTTTTTGTTTGCCTTGAATTTTTGCTAATAAATGGTATAATCAATCAAGTAATTAAGGTTTCCAATTATTGTTATGTATACAAAAATTCAGCGTGAGATAATTAGTTATACGCGTGCCAAGATAAAATCTTATATGGAAAATAACCCTGCTGCTGGGCATGGGTCTGACCATGCTATACGTGTCGCAATGTGGGCGTTTGAAATTGCCAAAAAAGAAAAAGCCAACATATTTTTATGTGAGCTTGGAGGACTACTTCATGATGTTGGTCGCTCGTGGGAAAATACTGATGTTCAAAAACGTCGTCATCATGAATTGTCTTATGAAATTTGTCGGGATTGGTTTAAAAATGATAAAATTTTATTTACTCTCACAAATCAAGAAAAATTAATTTTGTTGTATAGTATCCGCTATCATTGGAATAATGCAGCTGATAAATATTTTGAGGCGGTAGTTTTACGTGATGCCGATAAACTTGATGCTTTTGGTAAAATTGGTATAAAGCGAACGGAAGAATTTTTCAATTTTGATCGTGAAAAAACCATGGATAATTTACGATTACGTGAACATGACATGTTTTGGTTGAGGACTGGTGCCGCACGAAGTTATTTTGAAAAACACAAAATGTTTGATCCGATTTTAAAATATATGATCAAAAAATTAAAAGAAGATATTCGTCCGGTGGAATTATAGATTATGTTAAAAAGGAAAAGTAAAATTAAAGTTTTGGTTTGTTTGTCAGGTGGTGTGGATTCGTCTGTGTCCGCTGCCTTATTGGTTAAAGCCGGATATAATGTCACAGCGGCTTTTATGGTGAACTATGAGGACCAATCTAGTGACCAATCTTGTTGGCGTGATGATTATCATGATGCGTTGCGGGTTGCGGCTAAATTGGGCATTCAACTGTTGCGTTTGGATTTTGTGAAGGAATATAGTCGCGATGTGCTTAATTATATGTATAAAGAATACGAAACAGGACGCACGCCAAATCCAGATGTGTTATGTAATAAATTTGTAAAGTTTGGTGCTTGGTTGAATAAGGCTCGCTCCCTTGGTTTTGATTACATTGCTACCGGACATTATGCTCGGATAAAAAAGAGCGGTCGTAAATTTTTGTTGCAGGAAGCCAAAGACAAAAATAAAGATCAGACTTATTTTTTGCATCAGCTCAACCAAGAACAGTTGAAAGGTGTTTTATTTCCAATTGGGAACTATAACAAGGATCAAGTGCGTAAACTGGCAACCAAATTTGATTTACCGACTGCACAAAAAGAAGAAAGTATGGGAATTTGTTTTGTGGGTGAAGTGCCAATGCGTGATTTTTTAAAAAATAAAATCAAAGTTAGTCCAGGAAAAATTGTTGATGAAAATAAAAATATTTTAGGTCAACACGATGGTTTGGCCTATTATACTATAGGCCAGCGTAATTTAGGGTTAAATAGTAAAGATGGTAAACCGATGTTTGTAGTGGACAAAAATTTACAAGACAATGAATTGATTGTTGGTGGTGAATTTAGCCAGTTGTTGTTTAAAAATGAGATCTCGGTGGGAGAAGAAAATTGGGTGGCTGGTTTGGTGCAAAAATTACCTTTGAAATGCTATGTTAGATTACGCCATCGTCAAGAACTTCAATCTGCCAAAGTTTTTGTCGATAAAAAACAATTAAAAATTAAATTTGCCAAGGCACAAAGAGCTATAACCCCAGGTCAGTTTGCAGTAATCTACAAAAATGGCCTATGTTTAGGTGGGGGAGTAATTTTATAAAATTCAGCTTTTAGCTTTACATAAGTATTTTTTTTAGATAAAATCATAACATAATCTTTTAATGTCTATTATGATCACCTCAAGAGAACTCCGTCAAAAATATTTGGAATTTTTCGCCAGCAAGGATCACAAAATCTTGCCGAGCGCTTCTTTAATTCCGGAAAATGATCCGACGGTTTTATTCACTACCGCTGGCATGCATCCGTTGGTACCCTATTTGCTGGGAGAAAAACATCCAGAAGGAAAGCGTCTTACAAATATTCAAAAATGTATTCGTACTCAAGATATCGATGAAGTGGGTGATGCTCGCCATGATACTTTTTTTGAGATGATGGGAAATTGGTCTCTAGGGGATTATTTTAAAAAAGAAGCGATTGAATGGAGTTGGGAATTTTTGACTTCACCAAAGTATTTAGGTTTGGATGCTAGCAAATTGGCAGTGTCAGTCTTTGTCGGTGAAGATGAAAATGGTATCCCACGCGATGAAGAAGCAGCTGACATATGGAAGAGTTTAGGGATGGCTGAAGAAAAAATTGTTTATCTACCACGCAAAAATAATTGGTGGGGTCCAGCTGGACAGACGGGTCCATGCGGGCCGGACACCGAAATGTTTTTTTGGAAAGGGGAGAGTGAATTTCCTCCAGTCGGTAGTAACCCTGGTACTGATGAAGATAATTGGTTGGAAATTTGGAATGATGTTTTCATGCAATATAACAAAAGTGAAGATGGTCAATACAAGCCGTTGGTTCAGAAAAATGTAGATACGGGCATGGGCTTAGAAAGAACTTTGGTTACTCTCAATGGTTTTATTGATGTATTTCAGATTGATACTTTTTGGCCATTGATTCAAAAAATTGAAGAACTATCTGGTCGTGAATATATCGAAAATTCTGAAGTGACCAAATCAATGCGTATCATTGCCGATCATTTGCGCACAGCTACAATGATTATGGGTGACGACAAACAAATCGCTCCTAGTAATGTAGATCGGGGATATATTGTTCGTCGTTTAGTTCGTCGCGCGATACGTCATGGGCGCTTGCTCGGAATTCATGAAAATTTTTGTGATAAAATCGCAGTCGAAGTGATTGAAATCTTTAAAGATGTATATTCGGAATTAGAGCGAAATCAGGAATTCGTAATGCTTGAATTGGCAAAAGAAGAAAGCAAATTTAGAAATACTATCGAACAGGGGATGAAAGAATTTGAAAAATTATTAAATGGTTTTAGAATTGCTTTTGAAAAAACAGGGAAAAATGTTACTGAAATTTCCGGCAAACAAGCTTTTAAATTATTTGAAAGTTATGGTTTTCCTTTGGAGATGACTTTGGAGATGGCTCAAGAAAACAGTTTGACTGTAGATGTAAATAATTTCGAAGAATCTTATAAAATACATCAAGGTCTATCACGTGCTGGCGCCGAACAAAAATTTAAAGGTGGCTTGGCTGATCATGGTGAGATGTCGGTAAAATATCATACCGCTACTCATCTGTTGCATGCTACTTTACGCCAGGTGCTTGGGTCACATGTTGAACAGCGTGGTAGTAATATTACTGCTGAACGTTTGCGTTTTGATTTTTCTCATCCGGAAAAAATGTCTGATGATCAAAAAAAACAAGTTGAAGATCTAATCAATTATGCCATTCAACAAAATTATAAAGTATCGTTTGCTGAAATGACGGTGGACGAAGCCAAAAATAAAGGCGCGATTGGGTTGTTCGAAGATAAATATGAAAATAAAGTAAAAGTATATTCAGTCGGCGAACCGGATGTGATGCCGTCTGCCACTATAAATTCCCAAACATTTAGCAAAGAAATTTGTGGTGGTCCACATGTGGAGCATACTAATATTATGGGGAAATTTAAAATCCTAAAAGAAGAAGCGGTGTCCTCCGGTATTCGTCGCATAAAAGCTGTTCTTCAATAAATAATAGTTTTATGCTTAAAATTGTTGCTCAAAAATTGTGGTCTATGCGTTTACAGTTCGCCAAATATTTTATTATTGGCGTTGGGGCAGTAATTTTGGATATTTGGTCATTACGTTTTTTGGTTGGTTTAAATATTAGTCCGATTATCTCCATAGTAATTAATCAGCTGGTGATAGTGAATTTTGTATTTTTCTTGAATAAATACTGGGTGTTTGGAGCTAAAGGCATCACCCATGAACAAGTTTTAAAATTTTATTTAGTGGCTGGTTTTAATTATTTTTTTGCTATTGGTTGGATGTGGTTTTTTACAAATTTAATAAATTTACATCAGTATATTAGTTATTTAGGTGTTTCTCAGGTGAATTATTATTTAGTGGTGAGATTAGTAAATGTGGCCTTAGCCGTGTCCTGGAACTTCTTACTCTACAAATTTTTTGTTTATCGTCTTAAAATGGGGGTTGTTGATAAGTTAAATCCAAATCAATTATAGCATTATTTTTTGGCTAAATTAAGGTATTTTTTATTAATTTTAGAGATAAATAACTTGGTTAGCCTAGCCCCTTGACTAAATTCATTTTTTTAGCTAAACTAATAGTAATTAATATTTTTCCAAATGGTTAGCAAACAAGACGTAATCGAACTAAAGGGAACAATCGAAGAATTGTTACCGGCTGGCACTTTCCGCCTTAAGCTCGAAAGTGGTCAGACTATCATCGCTCATTTGTCTGGTAAAATGCGTCTAAACAAAATTCGTTTGAGTTTAGGTGACCAGGTAAAAGTAGAGATGACACCTTACGATTTAAGTAAAGGAAGAATCACTTTTCGTTTCTAAACAATTCAATCTTAAGAATATCAACCATTGCGGTGTAGTTCCTCACTTTTAGAGGGGCGTCGATATCGCGGCAGTGGTTGGTATTTTTGCTTTACTTAATTATTTATTTTTCAATACCATATGAAAGTACGCGCTTCCGTAAAGAAGATCTGTATGAAGTGTCAAACCGTACGTCGTAAAGGCCGCGTGTTTGTTATCTGTGAAAACGCTAAACATAAACAACGTCAGGGTTAATTTATTTTTTTATTCACTCCCAGAAATTATGAGAATTGCTAGTACCAATATCCCCAATGATAAGAAGATTGCCTACGCTTTACCGTATGTTTACGGTATTGGCCCAACTTTGGCAACCAAAATCTTAAAAGATGCGGGTATCGATGGAAACATTCGTGCCAAAGATCTGACCGAAGCTCAGCAAGATAAATTGCGTGCTATCGTAGAAAAAGATTACAAAACTGAAGGTGATTTGCGTCGTGAAATCATGAGTAATATCAAGCGCTTGAAAGATGTTAAATGTTATCGTGGTATTCGTCATATGAAACATTTACCAGTTCGTGGCCAACGCACCAAGACTAACTCTCGTACTGTGCGCGGCAATGTTCGCAAGACTGCAGTTAGTGGCAAGAAGTTGGCTGGTCAGAAGACTTAAAGTAGACGCTTGTTAATTTTAACTACCAGAGATTTATAAAATATGACAGAAAAAACAACAAATAAAACTGAAGAAGTTTCTGCTAAAGCTACCAAAGCTAAAGTAGGTTCTTCTAAAGCCAAGAAAAAGAAAGCTGTTGATCGTCAGGTTCCTCGCGCTAACGCTTATATCCAAGCTACTTACAACAACACTATTATTACTATCTCTGATCCAAACGGCAACGTTTTGGGTTGGTCTAGTGCTGGTGTGGTTGGTTTCAAAGGTCCAAAAAAAGCTACTCCTTATGCTGCTTCTCTAGTAACTAAAGATTTGATGGATAAGATTGCCGCTTATGCGGTAAAAGAAGTTAGTGTATTTGTGAAAGGCATTGGCGGTGGTCGTGAAGGTGCTATTCGCGCTCTTCATATCAATGGTTTGAATGTAGTGTCAATCAATGATGTAACTCCGATTCCACATAACGGTTGTCGTCAACCAAAGAGACGTAGAGTGTAATTTACCCTATTGTAATTAAAATATTATGGCAAGACAAATTGGACCAAAACATAAATTATGTCGTAAGTACGGTGAAAAATTGTGCGATTCTCCAAAATGCCCATTGACCAAAAGAGCTTATCCAGCTGGTCAACATGGCCCAAGTAAGAAACGCCCAAAGATTTCCGGTTACGGCAAACAGCTTTTAGAAAAACAGAAAGTAAAAAGAATTTACGGTATTTTGGAACGTCAATTTTCCAACTATGTTGCTGAAGCTTCTAAAAAAGTTGGTGATACTAGTAAAATTCTTTTAAATTATTTAGAATCCCGTTTAGATAACACTGTTTATCGTGCTGGTTTGGCATCTTCTCGTGCCGCCGCTCGTCAGATGGTTAATCATGGACATATTACTGTAAATGGTGAAAAGGTGGATATTGCATCTTATCGTGTTAAAGTTGGCCAAGTTATTGCTGCAAACGCAATATCAAAGAGTAAAAAATTATTCGAAGGTATTACCGAGAAATTACAGAAAGTTGAAGCTCCTTCTTGGTTGGGTGTGGATAGCAAAGCTGTGGGTGCCAAGGTATTAAATGCACCAACAGTAGAAAATCCAAATTTTAATCCAAAAGTTATTATCGAGTTTTATTCTCGCTAATTATAAATTATTATCTTATGGAGAACTTTCTTTTACCATCAAAAGTAGAATTTCAACCAGGCGAAACAGCACTTACTGGTGCTTTGGTAATTACCCCATGTTTTCATGGATACGGCACAACACTTGGCAACGCTTTGCGTCGTGTTCTGTTGTCCTCTTTGTCAGGTGGAGCAGTTGAAGCTTTCAAAATCAAAGGTACTCAACATGAATTTACAGCTGTCGAAGGTGTTCAGGAAGACATTGTAGAAGTAATGTTGAATTTAAAACAATTGGCAGTGAAAGTTTATGGTGACGAATCTGTTACTTTGACTCTAACCAAAAAAGGACCAGGTCCAGTGACTGGAGCAGACATTGATAAAAATGCCAACGCCGAAGTGGTTAGTAAAGATTTGGTGATTTGTAATCTTACCAGCAATAAAACTTTAGAAATGGAAATTATTGTTGGCAAAGGACGCGGTTTTGTGCCAGTAGAAGAAAAAGATAAGAAAAACTATCCATTAGGTACAATTGTTATTGATTCTGTTTATACACCAGTAAAAGACGTTGGTTATAAAGTTGAATATACTCGTGTTGGTGATATCACTAATTATGAAAAATTAACTGTTAATATTGAAACGAACGGAACTATTTCTCCTGAAGATGCAGTTAATCAATCAGTAAAGATTTTGATCGATCACTTTTCAATTATTTTATCTAGTGTCGCTTCTTCACAACCTGAACCTGTTGCACAGGAGCCCGAAGCTGCTTTAGATGAACCAGTTGAAAAAGGAGAAGAAAAACCAAAAAAGAAAGTTTCTAAGAAAAAGTAAATTATTAAGGATTTTTATTGATATGCGACATTTAGTAAAAAAAGCCACATTAGATCGTAAAACTGCGGCGCGTCGCTCGCTTTTGGCCAATTTAGCAGAAAGTTTGATTATCTATGAAAAAATCAAAACTACTAAAGCTAAAGCCAAAGCTTTGCGTTCGCTTATTGAAAGACTAATTACAAAATCCAAACCAAATGATTTGGCTGCCCGTCGTCAATTGATGCGTGTTCTTTATACCAACAATGCCATCAAAAAAATGTTGGAAGTAATTGGTCCACGTTATATCACAAGACCAGGTGGTTATACTCGCATTACTTTATTAGGTATTCGCAAAGGCGATGCTGGTGAAGAGGCGATGATTGAGTTTGTTTAATAGTTAATTGAAATTATGTCTACAAATAGAAAAACCATTGAAATTGATGCTACTGGGCAAGCCCCAGGTCGCTTGGCAACTAAAATTGCTACATTTTTGATGGGCAAACACAAAGTTAAATATACTCCTCATATTGATGCTGGAGACAAGGTGGTGATTACAAATTATGACAAGATTGTTTTTACTGGTAAGAAAATGGAACAAAAACTTTATCGTCATCACACCAATCATCCAGGTGGTTTAAAAGAAAAGCAAGCCAAAACCGTGATGGCTGAAGGCCCAGAAGAAGTCATCAGATTTGCGGTCGCTAAGATGTTGCCAAAAAATAAATTACGCGATCAACGTATGATTCGCTTGCATTTTAAAAAATCATAATTATGACAAAACTCAGCACAACTGAATCAAATCGCGCTGTCGGACGTCGCAAACGTGCTTCTGCCCGTGTTCGTATTTCAAAAGGTACTGGCAAGATCACTATCAATGGCATGGATTTCAAAGCATTTTTACCATATTTTGAATATCAAGATATCGTAATGGCTCCTCTGAAAGCCTTGGCTAAAGAAAAAGATTTAGATGTTTCTTGCTTAGTTCAAGGTGGCGGGAAAAAAGGTCAGGCAACTGCAGTGCAATTGGGTATTGCTCGCGCTTTAGTTCTTTGGAATGAAGAACTTAGAAAGACTTTAAAAACTCAAGGATACTTGACTCGAGATCCTCGCATCAAGGAAAGAAAGAAATTTGGTTTGAAAAAAGCTCGTCGTGCCGCTCAGTGGTCAAAACGTTAATTTGTTTATCAAAATCCTCCAATTCAATTGGGGGATTTTTTTTAGTTGTTATTGGTAAATTTTTGTGGTACTATTAAATTCAACCTATCTAGTTGGAGGGGAGCTGCCATGCCAGATGAATTGGAAACGCCGCTTGAGACTGATCATTTTTTTTGTGTCAAACGCAAAAAAAATGTTTTATTGGGTGAATGTTTGGAAGAATATATGAATGTCAATGCATTCGTCGATAAAAAATCACCTTGTTATGATTGCCCACAAGGAAAGTCAAATCGGTATTGTTTTGGACACGGGCAACCCTTGGAAAAAACTGCGCCAAGCAAATGAGTCTATTTTGGCTCTTAACATTGGTAAGAATGGTAAATGGGTGACCACCACAAGTGTCGCCCCAATAAACAAAATTCCCGATTTATTCGGGTTTTTTGTTTATTTTTTTATTTGATTTATGAGACGTTTTAGGGTAAAATAATATAATGAAATCTTTTACTATTACGCAAAATACTTCTTTTTTAACGGCCGCTTCTGTTTTACAAAAAGTGATTTCTTTTGTATATTTTACGATTATTGCCAGAATTATTGGTGTGGAAAACACTGGTGTTTATTTTTTTGCAATCACTTTTACCACTATTTTTACTGTGGTAGCGGATTTTGGAATGGGACCGGTACTAACGAGGGAAGTAGCTCGTTATCCAGATAAAAGTGAACAATATTTACATACGGCTTTTTGGGCAAAAGTAATGTTTGGCATGGTTAGCTATGGTTTGGTGATTTTCTTTATCAATATTTTAGACTATCCTTATTTAACAAAATTATTGGTTAGTATTTCCGGTGTTACAATGTTTTTTGATAATTTACATGCGGCTTTTTATTCTATTTTTCGGGCTCGTAAAAATTTGATCTATGAGTCGATTGGTATTGTGGCTTCACAGGCAATTACGTTAGTAGTTGGTTCTGTCGCTTTGTTTAATGGTTGGCCGTTGTATTGGTTGATTTTGGCCTATACTATTCCAGCATTTTTAAATTTTATTTTTTCAGCATTTTTTTTAAAAAAAATATATGGTTTAGTATATCGTTGGTCGTTTAATTTTAATATTTTTAAAATGTTTTTGGGATTTGCGTTGCCATTTGCACTGGCTGGTATTATCGGACGCTTATATTCCTATAGTGATTCTTTGCTGATGTCTAAAATGCTGTCGGCTCAGGAACTGGGGTGGTGGAGTGTACCTTATAAAATTACTTTTGCTTTTCAATTTATACCGATGGCTTTATCGGCTAGTGTTTATCCAGTGATGAGTGGGTTATTTTTAACTCAAAAAGATAAAATCGGTGATTTATTTTTAAAATCTTGGCGTTATTTGTTTACTATTGTTTTTCCAATATCTTTTGGTTTGATGGCGTTGGCTACTCCAATTATTATTAAATTATACAAATCACAGTTTGCACCCGCTATTCCGGTTCTAAGAATCTTATTGATTAGCCTAATTTTTGGTTATTTAAGTTTTATTACTGGTGCTACTTTAAATGCTAGTAATAGGCAAAAAACTCAAACTTTCTTATTAGCGTTTGCTTTGGTGGTAAATATTTTTTTGAATCTATTGTTGTTACCTAAAATAGGTATTATTGGAGCGGCTTATGCGGCACTGTTAAGTAATATTATTTTAAGTATTGGTGGTTTTTGGTTTTGTCGCAACATTATTTTGATTGATTTTGCTATGTTGTTTAAATATTTTAATCAAACTTTTTGGCCAGCAGTTTTAATGGCTATTTTAGCGTTTTATTTATCCACTAAAATTAGTTTTTTGATTATTATTCCTCTTGCCGCCATCATTTATGGATTGTTGTTGTTTATTTTTGGTGGAATTGATAGAGAACTAATTTTAAGATTTTATAATAAAATTCTTGATTCTAAAAAAGTTGTATGAGAAGATTAATTATCACTCTAGAATACCCTCCAGTAATTGGAGGCATAGCTACTTATGTTTTTAACTTGGCCTCTCATTTGCCAGTGCAAGACACTGTAGTGTATGCCCCAACAAACAAAAAACAAGCCGAGTTTGATTTTAAAAATCCATGGAAAACTTATCGTTTAGATCCGTATTGGGGTTTTATTTGGCCAAAATGGTTACGGTTATTTTTTCAGATTATCACCTTGATAAATCAAGAAAAAATTGAGATGTTATACATCAATCATATTCTACCAGTTGGATATGTGGCCTATTTGGTGAAGAAATTTAAAAAAATTCCTTTTACTTTATTTTTACACGGTACGGATATTACCGTTGCCGTTGGAAACAAAAGTAAACGTAATAAATTTATTAAGCTTTGCAAAGAAGCAAAGACTGTAGTTGTAAATAGCGAGTTTTTAAAAAATAAATTATTAGACATAGTAGATAGTTTGAATGATGTTCGAGTACTTTATCCATGTCCGAGTGATTTATTTTTAGAAGTCCAAGTCGATAAGTTGGAGATTGCAGCTTTACGCTCACGCCTGGCTCTTGGTGGTAAAAAAGTAATTTTAACCGTGGCTCGCATGGTGGAGGGTAAAGGTTTTCCTCATATGATCAGAATGTTGCCGGAGATTTTAAAAAAAGTTCCCAATATGGTTTGGCTCGTTATTGGTGACGGTCCTAAAAATAAAGAAATTTTTGAAATGGTTAAAAAAAATTCATTACAAAATGTTGTACGTTTTTTGGGCAATGTTGATCCGCAGGAATTGTACAAATATTATCATTTGGCTGATTTGTTTGTACTGCTGACGCACAAAGATGAGACTCACGAAGAGGGATGGGGAACAGTATTTCTGGAAGCGGCTGCCTGTGGTCTGCCGGTGGTGGCGGGAAGAGTGGGCGGTGTCGAAGAAGCGGTGCTGGACGGTCAAACTGGGACGGTGGTAGATGTTTATAATGATCAGAGTGTTATACCTGGTATTATAAACATTCTAACTCATCAAGATATTGCTCAGAAAATGGGCCAAGCCGGCAAAGAACGCGTAGTTAATTATTTTCGTTGGAAAAGTGAGGTTTCAAAATTATTATGAATGATTTAGTTAGTATCATAATCCCAGTTTTTAACCATGCTCATACGCTTGAGGCTTGCTTGGGAACGGTGGTGTGGCAGGCTTACAAACAGCCTATTGAAGTTATTATAGTAAATGATGGTAGTACTGATAATTTTCAAGAAACATTGGAAAATATTTTCGATAAATATCCAGATATTAAAGCTTTAAATCCAATAGTGATTAATCAAGCAAATTTGGGTGCCCCAGCCGCTCGCAATCATGGGTTTAAAGAATCTCATGGAGATTATATTATTTTTGTGGATGCCGATACTATTTGTTCTCCACATATGATTGAAACTATGAAGTTGGCTTTAGACCAAAACGCAAAGGCGAGTTATGCTTATAGTCAATTTAGATTTGGATGGAAAAAAATAAAGAGTCATATTTTTGATTCCGCTCTTTTGAAACAGATCAATTATATCGATGTAACCTCATTAATTCGCACCAAAGATTTTGTGCCATTTGATGAATCTATAAAACGCTTTCAAGATTGGGATTTGTGGTTAACAATGTTAGAACAAGATAAAACTGGTATTTTTATACCAGAAATACTATATAAAAAAATTGTTCGAGGACGAAAAGGTATCAGTAATTGGTTGCCAAGTTGGTTTTATAAATTACCTTGGAAAACAAACACAGTGATTGATTATGAACAGGCAAAAAGAATAATATTTAAAAAACACGGTCTTGCATAAGATCGTGTTTTTTTAGACAATTTTTTTAAACAGAATAATTAATCAAATTATTTTTTATTGACGAAAAAAGTGTTATAAAAAGTAAAATACCAAAGACATGGAATAGTCCTGGGCTGGTAATATTAATGATTAAAAAACTATATAAAATAGCTAAAAATATCTGAGAGTTATCTAAATATTTTGTTTTATAAATTTTATAATTGATGTAAATTATAAAAAATATCCAAGCTGTCAAACCATATAATCCCATCTCTGCTAAAATCTCCAAATAACCCCAATCAAAATTTGGTGTAATAATATTAGTTTTAAAAATTGGACTATAAACCGTAATACTATCACCTAAGCCGCTACCTAAGATTGGGTGTAATTTAATTTCTTCCAAAATTTTTGGCAATAAAAGTAATCTGCTCAGTGAACTTTCCTCCATTTGTGGGCTAGCGATGCTTTGTAAACGTAATCCAAATATTTCCAAACCAAAGCTTTGACCACGACTGGCCAAAGTGTGAATAATAACAAAAATTAGCATAAAGCCAATAGTTGTCAGAATTGAAACAGCCAGCCAACGCTTCCATTTTTTAAATGAAAATAATGCAAGTGTTCCAACAGCCAAGGCAACTATGTAAATACGGGTTAGATTATTGGCCAAAATAAACAATAAACTAAACAAAACAGAAATATTAATTTTATTAATTTTATTTTTTATGATATCACCAAGAAAATAAAGTGCTAGAGGTATAAGCAAAAGGTGTTCGTTTAAAACTAAACGATAAAAATGGAAATTTAAATCAGTAATTTTTCCAAGAGCCACATCTCGGTACCAATGATAATAATTGTCCTGCAAAATAAACAATCCTGATGATAAGCCGGTCTGCGTTATTAAAATCATTAGTGCGTTGCCAAAAATCGCTGCCACAATAGCATGTTTGCCTAGTTCGCGAAACCGGTCTAATAGCCACAATTCACAAAGTGGAAAATAGTATAATAAAAACAGATAAGGGATAAAATCAGAAAAGATAGCTGAACGTCCATGGTTCATATATAAGCCTCGCAAAGCGGCTAAACACGCCGCGCCAATTAGCGCTAAAATCAAACTGTGTTCTATCTTGATTTGTTTTAAAAGAGTAATTTTTGTTAATAATATTTTTTGAATAAAAAATATGGTAGTCGATACTAGCAACAAGGCTGTGCGTAATGAAATAAAACCAAGTTTTAAATAGCCGCCCGATCCGCCTAAAATAATTTCGAGAGCCACTATATACCAGCCGCGTTCGTCTTTTTTAAAAATCCAGTAAGTGGCCAAAGCTAAAATTAAAAAAGACACCAAGGTGTTTAGTGGATTTTGTATTAGCAGTGGTGTGGCGGGGGTAAAAAAAAAGGAAAATAAACGAACTGCAAAATACAAAGCAACAAATTTAGTTATGGTATTTTTGGAGTTCATTGGTCTAAAATTATTGGCTATAAAATATTTTTAAATCCATTTATAAATTCTTTTGCCTGCATCGGATTTTTTCCTTCAAGTTGTATTTTGATAATTTCAATTGAGGTATTTTGTGCGCAACCAGCAAATAATTTATCCTGTTGGGAAATAAGTTTACCTTGTTTAACTTTTTCGTGAGCAGGTTTGACTTCTAATAATTTTAAACGTTGACCGTTGTATTCGGTCCAAATTCCAGGCCATGGAGTAAGTCCACGATAGAGATTATAAATTTGTTCGCTAGTTTTGTCCCAGTCAATTTTACCATCATCACGAGTAAATTCTTTACAAAAGGTGGCTTCATCGTGCAATTGTGTTTGTGAGGTTATTTTCCCTTCCACATAGTCACTGGCGGTCTTTATTAGTAGGTCAGGGGCGATTGCCAATAATTTATTATTTAGTTCTACAAAAGTGTCGTCTGAATCAATTGTAATTTTTTGTTGTTTTAATATATCGCCGTGATCCATTTTTTCGTCCATCAGCATTACAGTAATACCTGTTTCCTTTTCACCGTTGATTAAAGCTGATTGAATAGGGGAGGCACCACGATATTTTGGTAGTAAAGAAGTGTGAACGTTAATTGACGCGTGCTTGGCCGTATCTAGGATAACTTTAGGGATGATTAGCCCGTACTGGCAAGTGATGTTTAAATCTGCCGCTGTTGGAAGAATGTAATTTTTTAAAGTTTCTGGTTGTTCAATTTTTAAGTTATATTTTTGAGCAATAATTTTTACTGGTGACTTTTGAATCTCTTTTTTTCTGCCAGCTGGACGATCTGGTTGAGTAACAACTAATTTTATATCAAAAAGTTTACTATCAATTAGTGACTCTAAAATATGAGCAGAAAAATGATGGGTACCAAAATAAACAACAGAAATCATATTTATAATTCTTGTTCAGAAGATTTTATTTTTTGTAATTTTCTAGCTTTTTCGATAAATAATATGCCGTTGAGGTGGTCAACTTCATGTTGAACTATGCGAGCCGAAAAATCTCTAGCTTCAAATTCAATTTTCTCCCCTAACTGGTTTAGGGCCTGTACCTTAATTTTGGTATAGCGTTTTACTTCTCCATATACTAAAGGTACAGATAAACAACCTTCAGTGTCCCACGCTTTTAAAATTGAAATCTTTTTCCAAATCGGATTTATTAATATCAAATCTTCGTTTTTATTGAGTGGAGAAAATTTTTTGGCGATTACACATAGTTGTAAAGATTCTCCAACCTGAGGAGCGGCGATGCCGACGCCGTCTTTAAAATACATAGTTTCTACCATGTTTTTAATCAATTTTTTAATTTCTAGTGTAGCCAATTCAGCTACGGTGAGATCGCGGCCCTTTTTATGTAATATTGGATTTGGCTCTAAAGTGACTTCTAAAAGCATATTAAAAAGATAATAGATTATTTGGATTAGGGTCAAACTTCCAATTTTCTGGTATATTTTGAGCTAAAAATTTGGTGAGTTGTTTATATTTTTCAAAGCTGATTTTTACCACTATTCCGTGCCAGTGTAGCCCCCGAGCGTAGCTAGGAGAAAACGGCAAAGGATTGGATATTATAATCTCATGACGGTCTTTAGTCAATGTCTGCAAGTATTTAAAAAGATTATTGGCTGCCAACTTGGATACTTCCATGGTTTTTTCGCCGTTATATAGTCGGATTAGGTAGTTAAAAGGCGGATAATTAAATAATTTGCGTTCTTGTAGTTCTTTATCATAGAACCGCTGTGGATATGCTAGATTAGAAAAAATATGATGTTCTACATGCCCAGTCTGTATCAACAAACGGGCGGTTGGTAATAGGTGATATTGGGCATTGCGCAATTGCCCCCATAAATTTTCAGCCATTTTGTATTCAGGTATAAATAAAGAGCTATCAGCATCAATAAAAGCCATTAATTTAATTTTGCTCCAATCTATTTTATTCCAGGCAATTTGAGTACCGATGATAATTTTATCACCAATAAATTCTTTGTCATAAATGTCGGAAGTATCGCTATCAATTCGAATAATTTTTTTATTAAGATTATTATTTTTGGTCAACTCTTTTTCTAGCGATTGTGTTCCTACGCCATACATTACCATATTAGATCCCTGACATTTTGGGCAGGTTAAAAACATTTTATTTTTCAAATTACAGAAATGGCAATCTAGGGTAGCAGTATTTTCATGATAAACTAAGCCACGAGAGCATTGAGCACATTTGGCCACATAACCACAGTCACGACAGCCAACATAGGCACTACTACCTTTGCGGTTTAAAAATAAGAAAATATCACCAGAATTATTTTGACTGATTGCATCTTCTAACTCTAAGCTCAAAAATCCATAATTGCGACCGCGGCGTTCTTCTTTCATATCTACAATTTCTGCATTGGTCTCAAATGACGGAATTTCTTGTTGGTTGGCATAAACATTGTGTTGGGCAAAATACCAACTTTCTACACTAGGGGTATGGGTAGTTAAGATACATTGTGCGCCATGCGCGTGAGCGAGCATCATCGCCGCTTCACGAGCTTGAATACGGGGGGCCATCTCAGAGTTTTTATGGTTTGGATTAGATTCATCATCTATGATGATTACTTGTAGATCACTCCATGGCATAAAAAGAGATCGGCGTGTGCCAATCACTACTTTTATTTCTTCAGTACGAATTTTAAACCACAAATCAAAAATTTCTTTTTCTGATAATTCAGCGCTGATAATAGTTGGTTGAAATTCAGCTAATAAATTTAGGTCTGTGGTTGCGTTGACTTCTGGCACCAAAATTAAAGTTTGTCCTGTACTAGATATTAATTTTTTAAATATTTCTTGGCGTTCTTTTTGATCGTGATACAATTTTATTTCTGGTTTTTTTCTAAAAGCTGGTTTTAATCGGTCGGCGTTAGAAATTTTAATTTTTTTAATTTTTGTTTTTTTTAGTGGTGGTAAGCAAGTTTGTAATATAAAACCAAGTGGTGTGTTATAAAATTCACTTATTTCGATAGCAAAACTAAGTTGCTTTAAAGTAAGTGCTGAATTTTTCCAGACGATATTTTCGATTAATTTTAATTTTCCTCGAGCCTCTTCGCTTTCGTTTTCTGTAAATTCTGTTATCAGACCATACACTAGGCGATTGCGAAAAGGAACATTCACTAGCTGTCCAATGGTAACTTCTTTTTTTAATTGTGGTGGCACCAAATAATCCAATTCGGAAATTTTTTTAGGCATGCGGCGAATCAGTGCAACTTTAGCAATCATAACTTGTTAAATAATAAAATTGGCCGTTAAATACCCGACCCCAAATGGCGCTTCATAAGAATGTTGACGATAAGTATAATCTACATTTTTTAATATGCCCATTAAAATTAAAAATGTCCTAAAACCACACTCTGAAGCATTATTTACAAAATCAGTGTCCAATTGTAACATGCCAGAAACATTTTTATGTGCCAATAATTCTTGAATCTTTTCGTCAAATTTAATACCGGCCGGATTAAAACCAGCGGGGGAGTTGGTAGTTAATGCGTGGGATAAGTCTCCTGAAGCGATAACCGCGACACGTTTGTTGCTATCAAGAAGTTTTTCTTTGATCAAATACCCAAAATCTACATGAGTTTTCCAATCTAAATCACAAAAACTAATCGGAAGTATCTTTATATCTGGTAAATGTTGAGTAAGATAAAATAGTGGTACGGCGCTACCATGATCCAAAGTTGATTCTGTGATCATAGTGGTAGGAATTTTTTCTTTTTTGGTCTTCTCTCTTATTGCTGAAGATAAGTTCATTTCACCTTTAAAATTTAATTTGGTAACAAGATCGCCAAATTCTTTTAGATCTGTATGATATTCAGGAGAAACATTGATAGTAAAAGCGTCAGGGAAATAACAGCCATGCGCGGAAAGAATAATTACTACATCTGGTTTAGCCAGATATAATTCTTCTTCCATTCTTTCCATAGCAATTTTGGTCTTATCCATTTTTTTTAAAGTATCTTTTCCGATGCTTGGGATAAGTAGTGGTGGATGTGGAGTGATAGCCGCGTAGACTAGCGACATATGGTTTAATTAATAGTTAAGGTTTAATAGCAAGTATTGTTTTAGTAGAAGCGATCCATTCAGCCACTTTGTTTGGTTCAACAAAACGGTTCACATAATCTGGATTACCCATGGTGATGAGCACATATTGTTTTTTATCTTTATTGTTTTTAAACAACATGATTAAGTTCGATCCAGCTTCTTCTATGTAGCCAGTTTTGCTAGCAATAATTTGATAATTTTTACCTGTTTTTTCAATTAATTTGTTGGTATTCTTAATAGTGTGATTTTTGATTTTGTCTTTATTTAGTATTTCTTTAAAAGTGTAAGAAGTTAGACCGACAGAGGTTTTTATTTTTTCGTCTTTAAAGGCTTTAACAAATATTTTTAAGAGATCGCGTGGGGTAGATTTATTTTTTTCATCAAGGCCGGTGACATCGGTGACACTAGTATTATCCATGCCCCAAGTATCTAGATTTTTATTCATAAGTTTTATAAAGCTTGTTTCGTCGAGCCCAGTGGCTTGAGCCAACATGCGAGTTGTGTTGTTGGCCGATCCTACCAACATGGCATTAAAGGCATCTTTGGCTTTTATTTTTTCTCCGTCTTTGATATTTAAATTGCCACCTTCTACTGCGTATTTTCTTTTGCTGTAGGTAATGATGGATTCTGGTTTATATTTTTCATTAATTACTGAAAGGGCGGTGACTAATTTTGTTAATGAAGCCATTGAGCGCTGAATGTCTATATTTTTTCCAGAAATAATACGTCCGCTTGGATATTCGGCTAGCAAATAAGCTGGTAATTTTGAACCATATAAATCGCTAACGGCCATTTCAGAATCACCCAAAAATTTATTTTTAGAATTGATTAAATTAGAATTTAAAAATATTTTTTCACCATCAGGAATTGTCATCAAAGTTTTAAAATTTACCGCAATTACATTCTCTTTTTTGTATCCCATCGCAACAAAAGTATCCGTGTCAGCTAAAAGACGCTTTTTTTCTTGTTCTATAACATATATTTGATCGCTATCCTCATCTTTTAATAATAAACCATCCTTGATAATTGGCGCAGCATATACAATCGGAAATTCTGCTAGTTCTTTTTTCTTGTGTTTTTCAATAGGAATATTTTTGTAATTGGCGGCAAGTAGATTTTTTTCGGAAATTGGATAAAAGGTATTATCTTTAAGGAAATACAATTTATTATCCAGATCAGTGATTTGATAAATTACACCAGCTGGGGCAGTGGAGGAGACAGTAATCATTGGCCCACTGGAATAGCCGAGTAAATCCGTCGAAGAAACATCGATAGTTTCGTCTGGATAATAACCCAGTTGATGCACAGTAGCTTCTGATTCAAATGGTCGTAAAGTATCGTAATCCAATAAGAAATATTTATTTTCTTCAGTTTTTAAAATGGAATAATTGGCCAAGGAAATATCAAGTCCAGCTTCATAGTTGCTAAGTTCAGATTCTGGCACAGCCACCACCATTTTTGGATCAGCGCGAGAAATCAAAATGGCAAGATTTTTAAATCTACGTTTTTTCCCGTCTTGAATTAACCACACATCTGTGGAGGTGGAGGTAGAGTCAGCTATTTTTACCAAAGTACCATTTGGATAATTTTGACTAAACCATGTTTGCCAAATACGCCAGAAATTTTTGTTGCCATGTAGGTGAGGAGTATAAGTATATAAAAAAGCCGTTGCCCAACTTTGCGGGATTACCTCGGTGTTGTCGATAGATAAAAGAGAATCCTTCTTTTTGATTATTGAGTTGATTTCCTTGTTGTTGAAATACCAGCGCATAATGCCACCAGCATCATCTACCTGTTTGGCAAAGCCTTTGTGTTTGGCGACTTTTGGATCATTACGGTCGCAACTGTCACAAACAGCATAGCCAGTAGCCCAATCCAATTGTTTTTGAGCGGGCGCATCATCGGTAATGAGACTTTGTTCTTTTTGAAGGGTAACTAATAAATATTTTGGGTTTACTTGGTTAAGTTGTGAAGAGTCAAAAATAATACCCGCCGCGGTGCGCATATTACCAACCAGATCTTCCGCTTGATAAGTAGCCAAGTAACTGCCACGCGCTTCTAGAAAACCTTGGATATCAGAAATTGTCCAACCTTGATAGTCAAACATTTCGCTGTCAGAAATGATAAATTGAGGATTGAAATCGGCTTGAGCGGCAGCTAATTGCGGTAATAGCAACGTTAAAGCCAATAAAAAAACCGTTATTTTTCGCATAAATATTTTTTTAGTGCCTACTATATATATTATACGTAATTATATCATGCTTTTGTTTCACTGGTAAAGGTTTTCTACTTACTTTATTACTTCCATTATTTCACCAAAAATTTCAACTTCTACAATGTTTTACTATCGTGTGCTATGCTGATACTTTTTGGGCAGAGTTTCCGTACTTTACTGGTTTATCCTCTGTAAAAGTACTTCAAGTTTATCAAACATACCGTTCCATCCTTTTTTCATTTCCTCTAACATAGAATCATCATAGGGGTTGTCTCCGACCATTTTCATTGTAGTAACGCCATTATTTACTGTTAAGCTGAATTCTACTAATGACTCTATTATTTCTTCTCCAGACATCTCATAGTGTGATGATGGAACGGGATTTCCTTGTGAATCAGTGAATGTATCCAGAAAGGATAGAAATTTTGGTTGTTCAATTGTTTGATAAACTCCTCGGCCCCAAAACTCTTTGCCATCTGAAGCTCTGTGACAATATCTAAATACTCCGCCTTTTTTTAAATCAACAGAGATATGTGATGACTCCATGCCTGTTGGAGACCACCATTTTTTCAGTTTATCTACATTAGTTAATGCTTCCCAAACCTTTTCTATTGGGGCCGATAATAAACGTTCTAAAGTTAATTTCTTCATATTGCCTTGGTTAAGTGTTAGTAATTTTTTATTTCCGCATTATTTAAACACAATTTTTCCTTTTTCCATCTGCAAATTCACTGTCTGTCCGTCTTTTATTTTCCCATCAATTATTTGTAGTGAGAGTTCATCCAATATTTCATTTTGAATTACTCGCTTAATAGGACGAGCCCCATAAGTCGGTTCATAACCGACAGTAGCAATATGTTTTTTAACTGCTGGATCAATTTCAAGGATGATTTTCTTTTCTTGAAGACGGATTTGAATCTTAGCTAGCTGTAATTCTACAATTTGAGCGACCTGTTTTTCATTTAAAGAATGAAAAATAATTATTTCATCCAAACGATTCAAAAATTCCGGTTTGAAATGTTCATGTAACGTGTTCATGATTTTTTCTCGCATGTTTTTTTCTTTGGTTTTAACGGTTTTGGCTGTACCGATATCAAAACCAAATTCACCATGTTTGTTGAGATTCAAAATCATCTGACTGCCGATATTGCTAGTTAAAATAATAACTGTATTTTTAAAGTTAACTAGGCGGCCTTTGGCATCTTTAATATGGCCTTCGTCTAGAATTTGTAATAAGATGTTAAAAACATCTGGATGAGCTTTTTCAATTTCATCAAATAATAATACCGCATACGGACGACGACGAACAATTTCGGTGAGTTGGCCACCTTCTTCATAGCCCACATAGCCAGGAGGGGAGCCGATCATTTTTGAAGTACTGTGTTTTTCCATGTATTCGCTCATATCAATGCGCACTAGGGCATCATCAGTATCAAACATAAATTCAGCTAGAGCTTTGGCGAGTTCAGTCTTGCCGACCCCAGTTGGTCCAAGGAAAATAAAGGATCCAATCGGACGGTTTGGTTCGGCAATTCCAGCACGCGAACGACGAATAGCGTTTGATACCGCTTTAACTGCCTCTTCTTGGCCAATAACGCGTTTGCTAAGGACGTCCTCCATTTTGGATAATCTTTCACTTTCACCTTGCAACATTTTGGAAGCTGGAATACCCGTCCAGCGGGCGACAATCGCGGCGATGTCTTGATCCGTCACTTCTTCCTTCAAAATGCCGTGAGTTTTTTGGATATCAGCTAGTTTGCGTTCTTCATTTTTAATATCACCCTCGAGGTTAGGAATACGACCATAGCGAATCTCGGCGACTTTTTGCAAATCACCACGACGTTCTTCGATTTCGGCTTGTTGTTTCAGTTTATCAATTTCTTTTTTAGTGCCGTGTATTTTGGTAATAATTTCTTTTTCGTTATTCCACTTGGCTTCCAATTCACCACTTTTTTCTTTTAATTCTGCTAAATCTTTTTCCAATTTAGTGAGGCGTTCTTTGGATTCCAAATCAGTTTCTTTTTTTAAAGCTCTTTTTTCAATTTCAAATTTGATCATCTGACGTTTCATTTTGTCCAATTCATCTGGCATGGAATTTATTTCCAAACGCAAAGCGCTAGCGGCTTCATCCATCAAGTCGATAGCTTTATCTGGCAAAAATCTATCGGTAATATAACGATCAGATAATTTAGCGGCCGCAATAATGGCGGCATCGGTAATGCGCACACCGTGATGGACTTCATATTTTTCTTTGATTCCACGCAAAATTGCAATGGCGTCATCAAGTGACGGTTCTTTCACTAATACTGGTTGGAAACGACGTTCTAACGCCGCATCTTTTTCTATATATTTTTGAAATTCTTTTAAAGTGGTGGCACCAATGGCATGTAATTCACCGCGAGCCAACATTGGTTTTAACATGTTGGAGGCGTCCATTGAACCCTCGGAAGCGCCCGCACCGACAATCGTATGTAGTTCATCAATAAATAAAATAAATTTACCAGCGGAGGCGTCGATTTCTTTTAAGACGGCCTTAAGACGTTCTTCAAACTCACCACGGAATTTTGTTCCCGCTAAAAGAGACCCAATATCTAGAGCAATTATTTCTTTATTTTTGAGTGATTCGGGAATATCACCATTCACAATACGTTGAGCTAATCCCTCTACTACTGCAGTCTTGCCAGTGCCAGGTTCACCGATTAACACTGGGTTGTTTTTAGTACGACGAGTTAAAATTTGCATTACGCGACGAATTTCGTCATCGCGACCTATAACCGGATCGATTTTTTCTTTACGGGCAAGATCAGTTAAATTTTTGCCATATTTTTCCAAAGCATTGTATCGAACTTCTGGTTCTGGAGAATCCACTTTTTGAGTGCCACGAATCGCCGCTAAAGCTTTGAGAGCAGACTCATAAGAAACACCTTCTTTTTGCAGGATGTCACTGATAGGATTATGGGAAGCCATTAGAGCTAAAAACAAATGTTCGACGCTAATGTACTCGTCTCCCATTTTTTGAGCTTCGTTTCCGGCGGTCTGAAAAACATGCATCATCGCTTGACCGAGCATAATCTGTCCGGTAAAGCTTGGGGCGGCATTGGCCTGCTTAGGAAGTTGGTCGATTGATAGCTGAGCTTGGGCGCGTAGATTGATCAACCTTGCGCCAATTTTAAGCAAAACCGAGGCGGCGATACCTTCCTCATCTTCCAGCATAGCAAAAAATAGGTGAGATGGTTCTACCTGTGGTTGGCCATTTTGAGAGGCAATTTGAGCGGATTTTTGAATTAATTCTTGTGATTTATTAGTAAAATTTTGAGGTATCATAGGATAAAGTATAGTTAGCACTCTAATATAGAGAGTGCTAATATAATAACATATTATATAGAACTGTCAAGCGTTATTTTTGATCACTTAATGGTTAATATTTTATCACAATTTTTGATTTTACTCTAGTTATTATTTTTTAAAAATGATATTATTATGGTGTAAGCTATAAAATTTTAATTATTATGTCGAAAAATAAATTTTTCTGGATATTAATTATTTTAGTTATAATCGGGGTAATATGGCTTAGTCATTTTTATATTTTAAATTTACGCGGTGTCTGGACGGCTTTAAAAAAGCCTACTGCCAATATTACAAATTTGGTAGCAGAAGATAAAACTCCGTTGCAATTACCACCTGGATTTAGTTTGTCTATCTATGCTAGTGGTCTAAAAGGTCCACGTGTTATAGTGCGTGATTCTAGACGCAATTTATTGGTGAGTTTGCCAGCAGACGGTAAGGTAGTGGCCCTGGTAGATGCCGATTTGGATGGTAAAGCCGAAGAAATCAAAACAGTAATTGCTGGTCTAAAAAATCCTCATGGTTTAGCGTTTGCTTGTCTGGATAGCTCCGTGGATAAATTTCCTTGCAAACTATATATTGCCGAGGAAAACCAAGTGAAAGTATATGATTACGATGGTGGAAAACTACAAGCCATAAATGTACATAAAATAATTGAGTTACCAACAGGTGGTTTTCATACTACCCGTAGTTTGTTGTTGGTGGGAGATTCACTATATATATCGGTAGGTTCTTCTTGTAACGTCTGTCATGAAAAAGATAATGAACGGGCGAGTGTTCTGGTAGTTGATTTAAAAACAAATAAAGTTCGTCCATTTGTTAAAGGGTTACGTAACTCGGTATTTTTGTCTACTAATCCAAGCGATGGAAAAATTTGGGCAACCGAAATGGGCCGAGATTTATTGGGTGATGATTTGCCACCGGACGAAATCAATATTTTAGAGGAAGGAAAAAATTATGGTTGGCCGATTTGTTATGGACAAAATATTCATGATACAGATTTTGATAAAAATATTTATTTTCGTAACCCTTGTCAAACGCCATTTGAAACATCCGCTCATATAGATATTCCGGCTCATTCCGCACCTCTTGGCTTGGCTTTTATTCCAAGAGAAGGTTGGCCACAAAATTTTCAAGGAGACCTGTTTGTGGCTTATCATGGTTCGTGGAATCGCAGTGTGCCAACTGGTTATAAAATTGTGAAATACCATCTGAATAAAGATGGAAAAGTATCAGGGGTGGAAGATTTTTTGACTGGTTTCTTGGATAATCATGGCAATCTATATGGCCGGCCGGTAGATATATTGGTAGAACCAAGCGGTGTGATGTTTGTTTCTGACGATAAAGCTGGCGTAATATATAAAATTATGGGTAATTAATTTTTTTATTTATGTTTTTGTTGTTTGCATCATTTGTCGCTGGCGTTTTGACAGTCCTTGCACCTTGCGTACTGCCTGTTTTACCGATAATTATCGGTGGCGCGGTTCAAAATCGTGAACGACGTAATCCGTATATTATTACAGGTTCATTGGCCGTGGCAGTGGTATTGTTTACTTTACTATTAAAATTTAGCACTTTATTTGTAAATATTCCTTCCCAAGTATGGAGCATTACCTCCGGTGTTATTATTATATTTTTTGGTTTTATTACTATTTTTCCAAATTTTTGGGATAGATTTAATTTTAAATTTGCTTTAAGCGCAAATTCGGATAAATTGCTTTTGCAATCTACGCGTCAAAGTGGACATTTAGGAGATATGCTCATCGGGTTGTCTTTGGGACCTGTATTTTCCAGCTGTTCACCAACATATTTTTTAATTTTAGCGACTGTTTTGCCACAAAGTTTGTCTAAAGGGATCTTAGATCTGGTTGCCTATGCTTTTGGGTTATCTTTAGTACTTTTATTAATTAGTCTTTTGGGGCAGAGGTTTGTCACATATGCTCGTTTTGCAGCTGATCCACGCGGTATTTTTAAACGTTCTTTGGGTGTTATGTTTGTTGTGATTGGCCTGATTATTTTTACCGGTACAGATAAACAGATTCAAGTATTTTTGGCGAATCATGGATGGTCAGGAGTATCTTCTGTTGAAGAAAAATTATTAAATAAATTACAACCGGTACAACCTAGTCCAAGTATAAAAATGGTAAAAAATTTACCGCGTTATCGTGAAATTACCAACCCATCCGGTTTTATAAACGCCGATCCTTTTAAAATCGAAAATCTTATCGGCAAAAAAATAATTGTCGTAGATTTTATGACTTATAGTTGTATTAATTGTATTCGCACTTTTCCATATCTTAATGCTTGGTATAATAAATATCGTGATCAAGGTTTAGAAATTATTGGTATTCATACACCAGAATTTTCTTTTGAAAAAAATATTGACAATGTGCGTAAAGCAATGCAAGGATTTGGAATTAAATTTCCAATAGTGTTGGATAATGATTATGGTACGTGGAGTGCTTATGGTAATAGTTATTGGCCACGTAAATATATTATTGATATTGATGGGTATATCGCTTATGACCATATTGGTGAAGGTGGTGATGAAGAAACTGAACAAAAAATTCAGGAGCTTTTGGCCGAAAAAATGGCACGTGAAAATTTGGCAACTAGTAATGTCCCTGGTGGAGTGGTAAAAGTTACTAGCACCCAACCAATTGAAGTGGGAAGCCCAGAAACATATTTTGGTGCTACTAGAAATGATTTTCTAGTTAATGGATTAACCGGAAAAATAGGACAACAAAAATTAATTTTCCCTAGTAATATTAATTTGAATGAATTAAATCTAATGGGGGATTGGAATTTTGAAAAGGAATACGCTCAGACAATGACTAGTAACAATAAAGTGTTATATCGTTATAGTGCCAAAAGTGTTCACTTGGTTGCAAGTGCTGATAAGTTTAATAAAGTAGAAGTATTACGTGATGGCGCATCACTTACTAAAAACATAGCTGGTAGCGATATTATTTTTGAAAATGGTAGAAGTTATTTGTTGGTTCGCGATAGTAAGCTGTATAATGTAATTAGTGATCAAGCTGGTGCCGGTGAACATACTTTACAATTTATTATTGAATCTCCTGGAATCAAAGTTTTTACTTTTACTTTTGGTTAAAAATTTATGCAATTAAACAAACTTTCGCCTGCAGAAGAACACATAATCGTAAATAAAGGGACAGAGATGCCGTTTAGTGGTGAATACAATGATTTTTTTGTGGAAGGCACCTATGTTTGCCGCCGTTGTAATACGCCGCTTTATACTTCAGATGCCAAATTTCATTCCGACTGTGGTTGGCCAAGTTTTGACCAAGAAATTCCAAGAGCAGTGAAACACACGCCTGATGCTGATGATATGCGCACGGAAATTACTTGTAATACTTGCGGAGCACATTTGGGGCATGTGTTTGTTGGTGAACATTTTACCCCTAAAGATACTCGTCATTGTGTAAATTCGTTGTCGTTAAAATTTATTCTCAAAAAATAATATGTCAAATTTTCAATCAGTGGTATTGGGTGGAGGTTGTTTCTGGTGCACAGAGACGGTATTCAAACAATTGCGTGGGGTAGTATCTGTGGTGCCAGGTTATGCAGGTGGAGCAAAAATAAACCCGATCTATGAAGATGTTTGTACAGGTGACACAGGTCATGCCGAAGTAATAAAAATAGATTTTGATAGTGAACATATTTCTTTTGAAACACTGCTTGAAGTATTTTTTTCGGTGCATAATCCAACCACACTCAATGCTCAGGGTCATGATATTGGTACGCAATATCGCTCGGTTATATTTTTTAATAATCCAGAGCAGGAAAAAATTGCGCGGGCTAAAATAGCGCAACTCACTACTGAAGAGATATATGCCGATCCAATAGTTACTCAAATTGTGCCGCTAATAAAATTTTATGAAGCTGAGGAATATCATCATGATTATTTTGCCAAAAATCCAGATCAAACTTATTGCCAATTGGTCATCAATCCTAAATTAAAAAAGTTTAAAGAGAAATGGATGAAACTAATCAAAAATTAATATAATGTTTTTATGTCTACTCTCAAAGTTGGCGATAATGCCCCAGAATTTAATTTACCAGATCAAGATGGGAAGATGCATGCTCTCAAAGATTGTGTCGGTAAATGGGTGTTGTTGTATTTCTATCCAAAGGATGATACTCCAGGTTGTACGACTGAAGCTTGTTCGTTGCGCGATAATTTTTCTAAATTAAAAAAGTTTAAAGTTCAAGTATTTGGCGTCAGTACGGACTCAATAAAAAGCCATCGAAAATTTGTTGATAAATTCGATCTGCCGTTCACTTTGTTGTCTGATGAGAATAAAGAGTTGGTTAAAGCCTACGATGTGTATAAACCTAAAAAATTTATGGGGCGTGAATTTATGGGTACGATGCGGGATTCATTTTTGATTGACACAAATGGTAAAATTGCTAAAATATATGAAGGAGTAAAGCCAGCTGATCATATTGATGAAGTGTTAGCGGATTTATCTAGTTTGCAAAAATGATTATTTATGAAAAGGTTTTGGTTTATTGTTTATCACACTTTTAATTTTACCATTTTTTTAAAAGCGATTAATGGTATCTTAGAAGTGTCTGGTGGTTTTGTATTATTAATGTTTGGTCATTCAGTGGAACGTTTGGTTTTGTCTTTTACTCAATATGAAATAATTGATTCTAGTCGTTATTTTATCTCTATTTACCTCCTGTTTCATGGTTTAATGAATCTTTTTTTGGTGGTTGCGCTTTGGAAGCGGCGTCAGTGGGCGTTTCCAGTGGCGATTGTCCTTTTTTTAATTTTCGTAACTTACCAATACTATCGTTTTTATCATAACCACTCCATAAATTTACTTTTGGTCAGTATCTTGGATTCCTTTATTATCGTTTTGACACTATTGGAATATAAAAGATTACGACAAGTTAAGTAGTTTATTAAAGTCGCCAATTTGGCGATTTTTTGTTATAATAAATACTGAACAAAAGATTGGAAAATTTAAAAAATAATTTATGTGGTTAATCTTTTCTTTGTTATCGGCTGTCACTGCCGCCGCTGTGGCAATTTTTGCCAAATTAGGCTTAAAAAATATTGATACGATTTTGTCCACTACTATTCGTTCTATCATTATGGCGTTATTTTTAGTTTTAACCAGTGTGTTGTTTGGAAAATTTAGGGGTTTTAATTTCCAAGCATTAAATAATCGGGATTGGTTGTTAATAGTTTTGGCTGGTGTATCTGGAGCTTTGTCCTGGTTATTTTATTTCTTTGCTTTAAAAGTTGGATTGGCCTCCAGGGTAGCCACAATTGATCGTCTTAGTCTGGTCTTTGTGATTATTTTAGCTAGCTTATTTTTGGGTGAAGCACTGACTTGGCGTACTATAATAGGAGCTTTAGTTATGGTATCTGGAGCCATAATAATCAATATTAAATAGTGAAGAAGTAACATAAGGTCCTTTTTTTCGTCTACATTAGTGAACATGCCCAAAAAAGCATGTATAATGAGTTTTATCAACAAATATGAAACAACTAACGAGAGAAACCATACAAATTTATTGGCAGCATGCTAAACAATATAAAATGCTATTATTTTTGACGATTATTGGTACTGTTTTTACGGCTATTACCAATACAATCGGACCTCTTTATATTAAACAGATTTTGGATTTAGTAGCGGAAAATAATGTAAATCGAGTAGTTAGTCCTGAAATATTAACAGCATTATCGATGTTTGCTTTGGTGAGTTTTGGTCAGTGGTTGAGTTGGCGAGTGGCGACTACGGCAGTGATTCAATACGAATCTAAAGTTTTAAGCGATTTGGCAAATACTTGTTTTCAATATCTACACAAACATTCTTTTGGTTTTTTTAATGATAATTTTGTTGGTTCATTGGTAAGAAGGGTCGGCAGATTTGTGCGCGCCTTTGAAGATATCAATGATAAAATTATATTCAATGTTTTGACACTTGTTTTAAATACCGCAATCGTCGTGGTGATTTTAGCTTTGCGCAATATAATTTTAGGATTGGTGATGTTCTTGTGGGTGATAGTTTTTGTGGTGATCAACATAGTAGTTGCTAAATATAAATTAAAATATGATGTTGAACGCAGTGAAGCTGATACTAAAATTGGTGCGCACTTGGCGGACACGATTACTAACAATGTAAATATTAAATTGTTTGTTGGTTTTGACAAGGAAGTTAAAACGCATAAGGAGTTGAACAAAGACCTGTTGAAGAAAAGATTAAAAACATGGAACTTGAATAACATCTTTGAAGCTATTCAAGGTATTTTGGGTATTATTTTGGAAGTAATGCTTTTTTATATTGCGATAAAATTATGGAATCAGGGACGTTTGACAGTCGGTGATTTTGTATTGATTCAATCATATATCGTGGTTATTTTAAATCGAGTTTGGGATTTTGGTAATGTGGTGCGTAGAATTTATGAAAGTTTGGCTGACGCACAGGAAATGACTGAAATATTAAAAAAACCTCATGAAGTACAGGATGTTCTTATGGCCAAGGATTTGCGAGTCACTGCTGGGGAGGTTGAATTTAAAGATGTAGTATTTAACTATCGGGCAACTAGAACAATTTTAAAGAAGTTCAATCTGCAAATACACAGTGGAGAAAAGGTAGCTTTGGTAGGGCCGTCCGGTGCTGGAAAATCTACTTTGGTAAAGTTGCTTTTGCGCATGCACGATGTCTCGGGCGGAAAAATTTTTATTGATGGACAGAATATTTCTAAAGTGTCTCAAGAAAGTTTGTGGAAAAATATTTCACTTGTTCCTCAAGATCCGATTCTATTTCACCGTACTTTGCGTGAAAATATTCGCTATGGACGACTTGACGCGACTGACGAAGAAGTGGAAAAAGCAGCGAAGCTGGCACACTGTCATGAATTTATATCTGATCTGGAAAAAGGGTATAATACCTTTGTGGGGGAGCGTGGTGTCAAATTGTCTGGTGGCGAGCGTCAACGCGTAGCGATTGCACGAGCAATATTGAAAAATGCTCCAATCCTATTTTTGGATGAGGCGACTTCTAGTCTGGATTCACAATCCGAACACTTTATTCAAGAAGCCCTCAAAATTCTGATGACGGGAAAAACTGTGATTATGATTGCTCATCGTTTATCTACTATTATGAGCGCGGATAGAATATTAGTGATAGATCACGGTGTAGTAGTAGAAAATGGAAGCCATAAAGAGTTACTCAGAAAGAAGAGTGGACTGTACAAGAAACTTTGGGATTTGCAGGCAGGTGGTTTTATAAAGTAAATAAAAAAATTTAATCCAAATGTTTACATCCGAAATATTGGGAGTAAAAATTGATAATTTGACTGCAGATGAAGCGGTGTTAAAAGCGCGTAATTTGTTGTATAACAATAAACAAAATTTTATTTTTACACCAAATCCAGAAATGCTGGTTGATGCTCAAGCAGATGAATATTTTAGAACAGTTTTAAATTCTGGAGATTTGAATATAAACGATGGCTTTGGAGTTAGTTTGGTAACACTAGGTAAAATCAAACGAATTACAGGAATAGATTTTGTATATCGACTTTGTGAATTGGCCCAAAAAGAAAATAAAAGTGTATATTTGCTTGGCTCTGGTTCGAAAGAAGTTTTAAAAAAAACCGTAGATAATCTAAAACTACAATTTCCTCAATTAAAAATAGCCGGTTTTAATCCAGGGCCACAAATAGATTTTTTAAAGGTAGAAGATAAAAAAACCATCATCCCAGAACAAAATGCGAATGATCAAGCAATACATGAGATTATTATGTCCGCTCCGGATATTTTATTAGTAGCCTTTGGCCATAATAAGCAGGAAAAGTGGATCTATGAAAATATTAAAAACCTGCCCTCAGTAAATATTGCTATGGGTGTAGGAGGATCTTTTGATTTTATTGCTGGATTTAACAATCTTGGACAAACGGTGAAACGAGCCCCTTGTTTTGTGCGTAAGATTGGGTTAGAATGGCTTTATCGTCTATTTAGGCAGCCAGGTCGTTTTTTTAGAATTTGGAAGGCGATCGTGGTATTTGTTAATCTGTATATTTATAAGAAGTATAAAAATAAAGCTTTATGATGGTACGTACTCGTTTTGCCCCAAGCCCAACCGGTCATTTGCATGTTGGTGGTTTGAGAACAGCTCTATATGCCTATTTAATAGCCAAACAAAATGGCGGTAAATTTTTGTTACGCATTGAAGATACTGATCAAAAAAGATTTGTAGAAGGTAGTATTGAAAATATCATAAATTCCTTAAAATGGGCTGGTTTGGATGTGGACGAGGGTGTTCAGCTAAACGCTGATGGTAAAGTAATACAAGTGGGGGATAAGGGGCCATATATTCAATCTCAACGGTTGGGTATCTATAAAAAATATTCTAAACAGCTTTTGGACGATGGTCATGCCTATCATTGTTTTTGTACAGCGGAGCGCTTGGAAGATCTCAAAAATTATCAGCAAGCAAATAAATTACCAACTGGCTATGATAAGCAATGTCGCAGTCTAGATCAAGGTGAAGCACAAAATCGTGTTGAAGCTGGTGAGGTACATGTTTTGCGTTTAAAAATGCCTATAGCTGGTGAAACAACATTTGTTGATCTAATCCGTGGAGAAGTAACCTTTAAAAATGAACTGATTGATGATCAAGTAATTATCAAAGCCGATGGTTTTCCTACTTATCATTTTGCGGTAGTAGTTGATGATCATTTTATGGAGATTACCAACGTAATTCGTGGAGATGAGTGGTTGAGTAGTACTCCAAAACATTTACAAATTTATAAATATTTTAATTGGGAAGCACCACAAATGACGCATCTTCCACTATTATTAAATCCAGATAAAAGTAAGTTGAGTAAGCGTCAAGGTGATGTAGCGGTAGAGGATTATATTAACAAAGGTTACCTTCCAGAAGCGATGATTAACTTTGTGGCTTTTTTGGGTTGGAATCCTGGTACTGAACAAGAGATTTTTTCTTTAGAAGAACTAGTAAAAGAGTTCAAAATGGAAAAAATAAATAAATCCGGTGCCGTGTTTAATTTAGAAAAGTTGGATTGGTATAATCAGCAATATTTAAAGAATTTGAAAAATGAAGAGTTGGTGGAGGTGTGTTTGCCATGGCTGGTTAAAGCTGGGTTGGTTACGGGTAATGAAGACAAACAGTGGTTAGCGGCCGCTTTAGAATTGGAAAAGGAGAGAGTTAAAACTTTGGCTGAATTGCCAGAGGCTTTGAAATTCTTATTTGTTATTCCAGAATATGACGGCCAAATTTTGATTTGGAAGAAAGGTTCTGTGGATGAAGTTAAGAAAGTTTTGCCAGCATTAGCTGAATTTATGGATACAATAAGTGTCCAAGACTGGAATAAGGATAAAATGCAAATCTTGGTAGGGGGGTGGACTACAAAAAATGAATTCTCCAATGGTAGTGTGTTGTGGCCTTTGAGAGTCTCATTATCTGGCCAACAAAATTCTCCTGGACCATTTGAAATTGCTGAAGTTTTGGGTAAAGATAAATCAATTAAAAGAATTAAACTGGCAATCGGTAAATTGTCATAAATAGCTCCGATGTATTTATTTTTTGGCCAGATTGATCTAAGTTGAACAGCAGATGTTCAACTTTTTTCATTTATATGATATAATTTTAGCATGCTAAAAATTTCAAAACTATTAATTTTATTGGTTATCTTTGGGTGTATTTTCTCTACCCATATTTTTGTATTGGCCGCTGATGTTGCCACTGAAATTGATCAGCTCAACAAACAGATCGATACACGTAAAGACAAAATCAAAGAATTAGAGAATACAATTGCTAAATATAAAATTAATATTGATAAAAAAAGTACTGAAGCAGTTTCTTTAAAAAATCAGATGAGTATTATCGACAATCGGATTGCTCAGGCAGAGGCTGATGTTAGTTTGACTACTGAAAAACTTGGTAAAACAAAATTAGAAATTGAAGCATTAAATATTTCTATTGCTCAGAAGCAAGCAACAATTAATAAACAAAAGAAAATAGTTTCTAAAATTATCCAAAATTTACATGCTAACGACCAAAAGAATTTTTTAGAAATCATGTTAACCAATGATAATTTTGCTGATTTTTATAATCAGGCAAAATATTTAGAAAATATTTATACTGATCTAGGCCGTTCTGTAAAACAGGTGAGATTAATCAAAGAAGATTTGGATAAGAAAAAATCTCAAGCCGAGGAGCGCCGTAAAATTTACGATGATTTATTGGTACAATTAGAAAATAAGAAGAAAGATTTAAATGAGCAGATGGGTAGCAAACAAACTTTATTGGTAGAAACAAAATCTTCAGAATTAAAATTTAGAACTCTTCTCGATAGTTTACGCCAACAATACAAAGCGGTAGAAAATGAAGTTTCTTCTTATGAAGATCAGGTGCGCAAGAAATTGGCCGATCAAGATCGTTTCAAAAATATGCCAGCTAAATTGGGCGAGTTTGATTGGCCGGTTGTAAGCCGGTACGTTACCGCACGTTTTCATGATCCAGATTATCCGTTTAGACGAGTTTTTGAACATAGTGGTACCGATATTCGTGCTTCGCAAGGATCGCCAGTGAGAGCGGCTAATTCTGGCTATGTGGGACGTGCTAAACGGTGTACTCTCGCTAGTTGTTATAGCTATATCTTATTGATTCATAATGGTAATTTATCGACTGTTTATGGTCATTTGAGTAAAATTTTGATAACTGAGGACCAATATGTAAATAAAGGAGACCTTATCGGTTTATCAGGTGGTACACCAGGAATGGTTGGCTCTGGCCCGTTTGTAACTGGTGCTCATTTGCATTTTGAGGTACGATTAAATGGTATTCCGGTTGATGGTATGAATTATTTACCTTAAAAAGAAATAATATTATTTTTATGAAAAAGATTAAAATTGGAGTTTTGTATGGTGGACCATCATCGGAACGTGAGATTTCTTTACTGACTGGTAAGGCGGTTTTTGACAATCTTGATCGTTCCAAATATGTACCGACCTTGATCGAAATGACTAAAGATAATAAATTTGTTTTAATAAGTAAAAATAAAAAACGAGTAGTAGATTTTATAAATAAAGATCATAAATTATTTGATTTAATTTTTATTGCTTTACACGGTTCGCCCGGTGAAGATGGGGCGGTGCAGGGAATGTTTGAAACATTGGGTATAAAATATACTGGACCAAATACTTTGAGTAGCGCGTTGTGTATGAATAAAATATATTCTGGCTTAATGTATCAAGTATGGAAATTACCACATCCAGAATTCATTGACATTAGTGCCAAATATTGGAAAAAATATAAAAAAGAAATTTTACGAGCCATTAGTGATAAAGTTGGTTATCCGTGTGTTGTAAAACCAGTGGATCAGGGCTCAGCGGTTGGCGTGTCTATTATAAAAACCGAAAATAATTTGGTAAAAGCAATAAACAAAACTATTAAAAAATTTCCTTGGCTTTTGGCTCAAAGATTTGTTAAAGGCCAAGAAGCTACTTGTGGAGTTTTGGAGAAAAAAGGTGAGGCGTTTGCTTTGTCACCAACTCATATTTTGCCACAAAAGGGGAAATTTTATGATTATAAATCAAAGTATTCAATAGGTGGATCCAAACATATTTGTCCGGCAGATTTTCCAGAAGAAATAAATAAACAGATGCAAGATTATGCAGTAAAGGCTCACTTGGCTTTAAGCTGTAGTGGTATGAGTCGTACAGATTTATTTTATGGTGATGATGGTAAAGTATATATCATTGAAACCAATACTATACCTGGCATGACGGCTACCAGCTTGTTTCCAGAGGCGGCGGCTAAAGATGGAATTACCTTTGTTAAGATGTTGGATTTGATAATTGAATCTGTAAAATAAGAGCTGTTTTTATTGACTTTTTGGACAATATAAGCTACCATTTTGGAGGTTGTTTTCTTGGGCAATTATGCCATTTTTAAGGAAGTCATGTCAAAAAATAATGATCTTAATGGTCCAATTGCGCCAAACGTGTGGAAACCGCAGTTGGTTCCGCTTAATGAACCACTGCCCAAACCGAAGAAGAAGAAAAATAAAAAACGCTAGATTTGCGTTTTAAAGATGGACGAAGGGTTTGCTGCGCGCAGACCTCATCGTTCACTAATATTTATTGTTGGAAAGTAACTATTAGTGAAATGAGGTCTGTTAAACAATCAAAATGAAATACCCCGATTTATGCGGGGTATTTTTTTATTTGTCAAAAAGGGGATGAAATTCATGGTGTGTTTTTTCAGCATATCGATCTGATGCATGGACATACCTAGTAGTCGTATCTAGGGATTCGTGGCCTAAAAGTATTTGAATAGCCGCTGGATTAGCACCATTTTCTGCCAAAAATGTGGCAAAACTATGGCGTAAAGTATGAGCACTAATCGGAAGATTTATATCAAGTAGTTCTCGATATCTTTTAATTTTATATTGCAAATAATTGGTAGATAATTTTTTATTTTTATCGTTATTATTTCGGCCACGATATGGCACGAACAGCATGTCGGATGTGCTATTTCTTTTTTCTAGATAGCTTTTTAAGTGGGTGAGTGCCCGCGGTGTCAGATAAACAAAACGTTGTTTTTTTCCTTTTCCCATCACATATATTTTACCAGTTTGGTCGATTTGTACCACCTTTAATGATAATAGTTCGGAGATACGCATACCGGTGGCAAATAGGGTCTCGAGCATCGCTCGGTTACGCAAAGCTACTTGAATTTTTTCTTCATATTTTGTCGGTGCTTCAATCAATTTAATCAACTGTTCAAATTCTGGCACGCGTGCGTATTTTTTTTCTGTTTTAATTAATTTTATAGAAGATGCAGAAATCGAAATATTATTATACTCAATTTCCTCAAGGAACTTTAGATATGAGCGTAGGGAAGACAGAATACGGTTTACTGAGTAACTGCTTAGGCTTTGTTTAACATCATTTTCGTTGGCAGTTTTTCTATCGTTGGAATGTAAAAATGCTTTGTAGCGTAAAATATCTTTTTTATCCAATGTATCAAAAGGTTTTTTTATATCAGTACTTATAAAATATTCAAAGGTTCGTAAATCACGCTCATAATTATAACAAGTTTCAGGTGAAAAATTGTCCGCTTTTAAATGGAGTAAATAATCGTCCAAGTTTGGTAGCTGTATAGTCATAAAGATTACTTTGCTATTATGTTTCTTTCTTCTAATAACATTTTACCCTTATTGCACTCTGAACACAATGTTCTGAGATTTTTTATTTCATTTGTACCACCAGCAACCACCGGCTTAATATGGTCGACCTCTAAACGGTCGTTTAAGGCGTCCTGGCCGCAAAGAACACATCTATAGCCATCTCTTTGTAAAACTTCGTACCTGAGCTTAGGATAGATACCTTTTATTTAAGCGCATATTTATATATCTTATTGAGTGTAAGAGTTATTATACTCAATTATATAACAAGATAAATAAACTGTAAAGTATACTTTGTCCACATCAGATTTTTGCACTCCTCCTCCACCTTTATTTCCAGTACACTCGTTCGCCAAATCTCAAATCGATATACTCACTAGGATGATTTGCGGCTAAAATTATTTTTAAATTTCGTAGTTGGACTTGCCAATCAGAATCGGTATTTATTAATATATACCAAGGTTGTTTTACAAATAACTTTAAATTAAAATCAGTATCACCTATTTTAAAATACTGCACTTCCGCTACATTTTGTTCTTTTAAAAATTTACTCCATTCGACGGCTGATTTGATTACTTTTGATGATAACAACTCCTTGTATTTATCTGTGGTCAATTTGTCATTGAAAACAACCGGGAAATACCCGTATGCAGTTTGGATTTGTTGATAAGTGTTTAGATGAGTATTTGGTGCAGTTACACTACTAGTAGCGACAGTATTAGCATTTGTGATTGGAATGTTGATGAATTCATTAAGCTGTTTGATAGTTTTTCCATCAGCGTCTAACAAATAATAATTTGTATTATCATCATAGATTACACTAGCCGGTTTTTCGTTCACTACTATTTGAACAGTATCTGGAAAAACTTTTTTAATCTGAACATTTTCATATAAAAATGTTTGTTTGATTTTTTCTGCTATAGATTTGTCTGGAAATAAAAAATAATTATTTTTTGAAAAATTAAACTCACGAACGTAATTTTCCACTTCGGTTGCTTTGGTTATTTTATTGCCAGTAATAATAATTTTGGTAATTTTAAAATAAGAAAGTGTTAAAATTAATACTATCCAAATTAAAATAAGTATTATTAAAAATATCCACACTAGTTTTGTTTTGCTCTTAGATGCTGGTATTTCCTTTTTAAAAGGATTTTTTAGGGCTGATTGTTGAATGTCCCCCGCTACTTCTTTTTTTTGACGTTTAGTTTTAATTTTTTGCCAAAAAGATTGATGTGGTTTGTATTGATTAAAACTTTTATTGGAATGAAAATATTGCATAATTAAACAATAATTCTTGGAAGTAATGGGTTAATTCTGTCTATCACTTCATAGTTTATCGTGCCAATTTGTTTGGCTAAATCATCAGCACTGATAGCGCTGTTACCTTGCTTACCGATAATTATTACTTCGTCATTGATTTTAATTTTTTTAATTTTTGTTACATCAACCATCGTTAGATTCATACAAATACGACCACGAATTGGACATTTAACCCCTCTTATTATTACTTGGCCAATATTTGATAACTTTCGATCCAGCCCGTCCCAATAACCAATTGGTAGTATGGCAATTTTTGATTTTGTTTTGGTAGTATAACTTCCACCATACCCTATTTTTGTATTTGGTTCAATATTTTTGAGTTGAATAATTTTTGTTTTCCAACTTAAAGCTGGCTGGAGTATTATATTTTTTTTACTTTTTTCATTTGGATATAATCCATACAAACTTAGGCCCAACCGAGTCGCGCTAAAGTGTGTGTCTTTATGAAAAATAGTAGCGGCCGAACAGGCAAAATGTTTGATTGGGATATAAATATTATTTTTTTCCAATTCGTCAATTACCTTTTTAAAAGTATTTTTTTGTTTTTTGGTATATTCAAAATCATCTTCGCTGGACGCAAAATGGCTCCAGATACCCTCTAGCTGTAGATTTTTTAGTTCAGTGATATCTTTGGCAATTTTCAAAGCTTCATTTGGCATTACTCCAATTCTAGTGGTACCAGTATCTATTTTTAAATGAACCTTCACTCCCCCGTCCAAATTTTTTGCTAAATTATTTAAAAAATAAATTTGTTCTGATAAATAAACAGGGAAAATGACCCCGTGTTTAATGGCGGTTTTAATTTTCTTGATATCTAGCTCATAGAAACTTAAAATCATTATCGGTTTTTTGATACCGTTGTTTATCAAGCTGAGCGCTTCATCCAGATTTACCACACAAATACGGCTAACAAAAGAATTGAGGTCACAAATTTTTGCAACCTCAACCATTCCGTGTCCGTAGGCATTAGATTTTACTACTGGCATCAGCAATACATCTTTACCAACTAACTTTTTAAATTGTTTTAAGTTAAATTCAATCGCTTTCTTATTGATTACGATTTGCGTAAACATATTATTTGATGCCCATCATTTTTTTACGAGCTTCATTTTCATTCAATATTTGTTTACGGATGCGGATATTTTTTGGAGTGATTTCTACCAATTCATCATCACCGATATATTCCAAAGCATCTTCAAGATCCATAGTTTTTGGCGCGTTGAAATGTTCGGACACACCATCACCTTTGGAGCGCATGTTAGAAAGTGCTTTTGTTTTGCAAACATTCACACGTAAATCCCCATTGCGAGCATGTTGTCCTACTACCTGACCAGCATATACTTCTACAGCTGGGCCAAGAAACAACAAACCTCGATCTTGAGAATTTAATAAACCATATAAATTGGTAATGCCAGTTTCGTGGGCCACAAGTGATCCCTGATCGCGTTCTTTCCAATCTCCTGGATCTGGGTAATAACCATTGAAAATAGTATTAACGATTCCCATACCTTTAGTATCGGTTAAGAACTCAGTACGATATCCAAACAAACCACGAGTTGGAATCAAGAATTCAGCAAAGAAAATACCGTTTTCAATATTCATGTGTTGCATCAAGCCGTGGCGTGATCCCATTTTTTGAATAACAGAACCAGAAGCAAATTCAGGCGCTTCAACATAGATAGTTTCAAAAGGTACCATTCTTTTTCCATCAATTTCTTTTACGATTACTTGAGGGCGAGAAACTTGAATTTCATAACCTTCACGACGTAAGCGTTCAATCAAAATTGCTAAGTGTAACTCACCACGACCAGAAACAACCCAATCATTGTTTTGACCATTTTCAACACGTAAGGCCATGTCGGTTTCAAGTTCTTTGTACAATCTTTCGTTGATTTGACGAGAAGTGGTAAATTGACCTTCTTTTCCAGCAAATGGAGAATCGTTAACCATAAAAGTCATCTTAACGGTCGGTTCTTCAATTTTCAAAACTGGTAAAGCGATTGGGTTAATTGGATCAGCAATAGTTTCACCAATCATACCATCAAGTATGCCAGCTACAGCCACGATATCCCCGGCTTCAGCATCTTCAGTGGTACAGCGATCTAAACCTTCAAAGGTCATCAAAGCGACGATACGATGTTTGGAGATTGTTCCGTCACGGCGAATGCGAGCAACTTCTTGGTTGGCTTTCATTCTACCATTTAACAACTTACCAGTAGCAATACGGCCTTTGTAGTTATCTGCAGACAAAGTTGTAATTAACATCTGTAAAGGCTGATCGGCATCACCACTTGGTTCTGGAATATAACTAATAACAGTATCAAACAATGGGCTGACATCAGTCATTTTGGATAAATCTGGTTCAAGACCAGCTAAGCCTTGTTTGGCACTAGCATAAATAACTGGGAAATTGGCAGTTTCGTCGTCTGCCCCAAGTTCTAAGAATAGATCAAAAGTTTTGTCCAAAGCAAAAGCTGGACGAGCATCTGGTTTGTCAATTTTATTTACAACTACAATTACTTTTAATTTCATTTCTAAAGCTTTTTTCAATACAAAGCGAGTCTGAGGCATCGGACCTTCCTTAGCATCAACCAAAAGCAAACAACCGTCGGCCATGGTCAAAACGCGCTCCACTTCCCCACCAAAATCGGCATGGCCTGGAGTATCGATAATATTTACCTTATGGTCACCCCAACGCACTGAAGCGTTTTTGGAAAAAATAGTAATACCGCGTTCCTTTTCTAGATCGTTACTATCCATGACACAAATTTGATCAACGGTGTCTTTGCTAAATTTAGTTTTTGCCTGACGCAAAAGTGCATCCACGAGAGTAGTTTTTCCATGATCAACGTGAGCGATAATGGCAATATTTCGAATCTTCTGCATATTTAATTATAGTTTTTCTAGACCGCAATAAGGCTGCAGTACTTTTGGAATTAAAATCGATCCATCCGCTTGCTGATATTGTTCCACAATCGCTAGAGGAAAACGACTGAGCACTACGGCGGTACCATTGAGCGTGTGCAACAGCTCGGTCTCGCCATTTTCTTTGCGGTATTTAATGTTTAAACGTCTTGATTGATAATCAGTACAATTGCTACAGCTGGTAATCTCGCCATATCCGTTATTCATGGTCATCCAGGCCTCCAGATCGTATTTACGATAAGCCGGTCCACCCAAGTCTCCTGAAGGGATATCTATCACGCGGTAGTTTAATTTCAGCCCATCGATAATCTCTTTTTCGATAGTTAAAATTTCTTGGTGCAATTTTTCACTTTCTTCCGGTTTACAATAAACAAACATTTCTAGCTTGGTGAATTGATGCACGCGGTACAAACCTTTGTTGGTACGTCCGTATGCACCAGCTTCAGTGCGGAAACAGTGTGATATAGCTATATATTTTTTTGGGCCATTAGTCAAGTCTAAGACTTCATCGGAATGATAGCCACCCATCGTAATTTCAGCGGTTCCGATAAGGCTTAAGTCGGTATTTTCAATGGAATATGTTTGTGTTTCATTACCTCTTGGATTAAAACCAATCCCAGTCAATATTTCATTTTTAGCGACATCTGGTGTTTCCATTAAAGTATAACCATGTTTGGTTACTACGTCGATGCCGTAATTAATTAATGCTTGATTTAAGCGTACTAGATTATTTTTGGTAAAATAGAATTTGGTTCCAGCTACTTTTGTTCCCCGCTCAAAATCTATTAAGTCATTTTGAATCATCAGTTCCTCATGATCTTTTGGAGAAAAATCTAGCTTAAATGTTTTAGGGCTCTGAAAAACTATTTTATAATCATCCTCTCCTCCAATTGGACTATTAGGGTGTGTCAGGTTTGGAACTTGCATTAGATAATTTTTGTATTCAACCTCAACACTTTCCAGTTTTGATTCCAGTTGTTTGATCTCTTCCCCAACATCGCGCATCTTGGCTATTTCTTCATCGGTTGGTTTTCCTTTGGACTTTTGATTGCGAGTAGCACGTAATTCTTCTACCTGTTTAAGTATAATACGGCGCTCTTCATCTAATTGTAGTAATTTATCTAAATCCAATTTAACATGGCGATCAATACAATTTTGTTTTATTAATTCAATGTTTTTACGAATAAATTTAATATCTATCATATAATTAATCTATATATTTTTTCAAAATATTTTTATTTTGTTGGATAATTTCTTTATTCAATGGTAAAAAATCTAGTTTCAAAGCTTTCTTCATAGTAAACCAGCCATAGTCACACGTTTCATTATCAGCAATATTTATTTTACCGGATTTAATTTTACAAATGTAAATTATCAAAAATACTTGGTAGCTATATTTCTTTTCTGTTTTGGTTAAAATTTTTTGTAATAGTTCGATTGGTTCCACACTGAATCCAGTCTCTTCTTTTACTTCACGTTTTAAACTGGAAATGATTTCTTCGCCATTTTCCACTCCTCCACCTGGGAATTCCCATTTGTTGTTAAATTCCGAACGGGTGTCACGACGTAAAGTAAAAAACATTTTTCTATCTTTTACAATTATGGCCGCTGGCACTATAATTTGTTTGAAAGCAAATTGTTTGGATAAATAATGACCAACTTTTACAATTGCTTGTCCACGATGGCTGATAGTATTTTTCTCTGGAATAGTTAATTCGGAAAAATTCTTTTTTAGTGGTGGATAATAAAAAATACAATCGTAATTCATGCCATGACGAAAATCTGAGACGCTTTTTTCAGAAATAATTCCGTCTACTCGCCCTGGAAACATAGCAAATACATCGGTGTCAGGATGATACACGCAGGCATGGGTTTCAAAATAAGATTGACGTTTGGAAGCTGGTACTCCTTTTAAAAATTTGAGTATTTTTAAATTGCGCTGTTCGGCCGTTGAGGCAAACCGCTTGGCCTTTATCCCTGGCTGTCCCTTTAGATGGTTTACATAAAAAGCAGTATCTTCAGCCACGGTCAATAGTCCGCTTTTTTTGGCATAAAATTTGGCTTTGTTTAAAGCGTTTTCCCAGGTAGTTTCAAACGGTTCTTCAGCTTCTACTTTGTCTAGCCCGAGATCTTTTAAATTTACAAATTTAAAATTTAAATCACCAAAAAAATTAACGATTTCGTTAAATTTTCCTGGATTAGTAGTGGCAATTAAAATTTTTTGCATTTTAATTTTTATCTCTAAATTTGGAGCTTTTATAAATATATTCTTTGTAAGGTGGCAAACGTACGATTTTTATATTAGGAAAAACTTTTTCTAAATTATCAGTAAAAGCTGTCTGATCATATCCCAGAGCAATTGTATCTGGATTTTCTTCTCTAATGACTTGATATTTATCATCGATATTTCCCAAAATAACTTTATCAGCAATATTTAAATCAACTATATTTTTTAATCTTGTTTTTTCGTTATTTTGTATTTGAATATTTTTTACTGTTTGCACAGTTGTATCACGAGCTACTATCACTACAAGGCTGTCTCCCAACTTCTTCGCTTCAGTAAAAAGAAACAAATGCCCGGGATGTAAAATATCAAAAGTTCCAAACACCATTACCTTGGACATATTATTGCATCATTTCAAAATCTTTGGTGATATTTTCTACTTCTTTTTTCTTTCCAAAAATTAAAACACCAAGGAAATTAATTTGTTCGCTACTTTTACTCTCTTGTTTTTCTTTTACTTTTTTATAATTGGTGGAATCACGCATTTCTTCAGTGAAGCAAGTAACGATCATTTCACCTTTTTCAGCCGCTCTTTTTAATTTTAATAAATTTTCTTTTTTATCAGTCTGTTTCATCATGATGGCGTGTTGGATGTTCATTGGAATTTTTTCGCCATCGGTGGTGGTCGTACTGTCAATAAAAATAAGTTTTTTACCTTCACGAGCAGCAAGCGCCGCGGCTAAGTGAGCGGCGGCATTTAGTTTGCTCCACTGTGGAACTTCAGCAGTATTTAATAATACTGCGTGAGCCACCATAGTTTCTTTGCCTTTACCGACTTCACTTTGTCGGACGGATTCCGGTCGCATCGTTGGAAACAAGATTACTTCTTTGAGATTGTCGACATCTACCAATAATTTAATCAATCGATCTATTCCCATTCCTAGCCCGGCAGTCGGTGGCATGCCATGTTTTAATGCAGTAACAAAATCTTCGTCATAAGGCATACTTTCTTCATCACCAGCTTCTTCAAGACGGGTTTGTTCTTTAAAACGTTCTTCCTGATCAAGCGGATCGTTTAGCTCAGAAAAGGCATTACAGAGTTCATTGCCGCCAACGCACAATAATTGAAAGCGTTCTACATAGCGTGGATCGGAAGTTTTTTTCTTGGCCAGAGGAGAAAGCTCGACTGGGTGATCAATCATAAAAATAGGATTGATAATATGAGGTCGGGCGTATACTTTATAAATTTCATCGATCAATTTTCCACGACCGGTGCCCGGTTTGATGTCATCAATTTTTAGTTCAATCGCTTTTTCGAACATGGCTTCATCCGTAGGAAGATCTTCAATATCAAATTTGGCATATTGTTTAATAAGATCACGCATAGAAACGCGTGGATATGGTGTAGTAAAATCAACTTCTTTACCACCAATATTTAATTTTAATTCTTTACCGGCAGCCTTGATTAATTTTGGTAATAGATCCTCCATCAAATCCATCAGCTTGGTATAATCAGCATAAGCCCAGTAAAACTCAATTTGGGTAAACTCCGGATTGTGGTTATGGTCAATCCCCTCGTTGCGAAAACATTTGGCGATTTCATAAACTTTTTCAAAACCACCAACAATTAAACGTTTTAAATATAATTCAGGCGCAACACGTAAAAATAAAGGAATATCTAAAGCGTTGTGATGAGTGACAAAAGGTTTGGCCAAAGCACCGCCGTATAAAGTTTGTAAAACGGGAGTTTCCACTTCATAAAAACCAAGATCATCAAAATAATTGCGAATTTCTTTTACAACATTACTGCGAATTTTGGCGATTGCCATAGAATCGTCATTGGCTAATAGATCCAAATAACGTTTGCGGTAGCGTTGTTCAACATCCGTTAGGCCGTGAAATTTTTCTGGTAATGGTAAGAGTGTTTTGGAAAGTAAAGTATAATCTTTTACCAAAATTGAAGTTTCGCCGGCGTGAGTCACAAAAATTGTGCCTTCAACCGAAATAAAATCACCTAAATCAAAATTTTTGACAAAAAATTTGTATTTTTCTTTTCCAAGTTCTTTTTCCGATACGGCTAACTGCATCTTTCCAGAAGCGTCTTTAAGATGAGAAAAGCAAAGTCTACCCATTTCTCGAATAGCCACAAGACGGCCACTTGTTTGGATTGGTGTGTCTGTTGCCATAGTTTTGGCCTGTTCAAGCGGAACCCCCTTTTCGCTTTTGGCTGGATATGGTTCAACGTCAGCGTCTTTGATAGTTTTTAAACGCCCTAAACGGGTTTCAAATTCGTTGATTTCTTCGGACATAAAAATTGAATAATAATTGGATTATTATACCAGTTATTGCATAAAAAGTCAAAAAACCCCAGATGTTATCCGGGGTAATATTTTATTTAATAGCGATGATCTCGTAGACCTGTTTTCCAGCTGGGGTTATAACCTCGACTTTGTCTTTTACCTCGTGTCTTAGAAAGGCTTGGCCTAGTGGTGATTCATTGGAAATAAAGCCTTTGACTGGGTCTATTTCTTGCGGCCCAACGATTGTATAATCTTTGGTTTTCCCATTGACAATTACCGTTACAGTACAGCCGATAGTTACCACATCATTATTTGCGCTTTTATGAATAATTTCAGCATTTTGTAATAGTTGTTCTAGATCTTTGACTCGTCCTTGTGTCCAAGACATATCTTCTCTGGCTTGATGATATTCAGCATTTTCTGACAAATCCCCTTGTTGCTTGGCTTCATCAATACGTCTGGCGATATCTGGGATGGTTTTATCGCGAATAGTTGCCAATTCAATCTTTAGATTTTTTAAACTAGCTTCTGTTAAATATTGTATATTTTGCATATAAAAAAATAAAATAAACTCGGAAGGAGTTTGTAAAACAATGATACCAGATTTAATATTAATGTGTCAAATATTGTTTTCCCCACCAGCTCAAAAAATCTCGTGCTATCGGCATACTTACCACCGACCCTTGTCCACCTTCTTCGATTAAAACTGTAATTACGATTTGTGGATTTTCATATGGAGCAAAGGCGGTAAACCAGGCATGTTCGGGTTTGGTACTATTCCATTGAGCGGTACCTGTTTTGCCGGCTGATGTAAATGGTAAAGTTTGGAGTAACTTACAACTTCCGGTCAAAACACATTCACGCATTCCTTGACGAACAATGTCGATAGTTTTGGATGAGACGACATTGGTGCTATTAGGTGGAAAAGAAAATTGTTCAACGTCAGTACCTTTGGATGAAACTTTCATGGCGACATGTGGTTTTACTATTGTTCCACCGTTGGCAAAAGCCGCTGTCCAGACAGCCGCTTGAAGTGGAGTCACTAGCAAATCTCCCTGTCCAATAGATAGGTTATAAGTGTCGCCAACATACCACGATTCACCCTTGTTAGTTTTTTTCCATTCTTTGCTTGGCAAAAATCCAGCTGATTCACTTGGTAAATCAATTCCAGTTTTTTTAGCCAAATTAAATTTACGCATATATTCCAAAATTTTGTCTACTCCTAATCCAGTAAAATTGTCGTACCCGCCACCGATATAGTAAAAAAAAGTATTGACTGACCAAGCCAATGCCTTGGTCACATTGGTCGTGCCGTGTCCTCCTGCTTTCCAATCTTTGAAATACCATTTGCCTACATGTAAACCACCATTACTTAAAAATGTTTTGTTGACGTCAATAATATTTTCTTCCAATGCCGCGGCGGCTATAATTGGTTTGACGATAGAACCAGATGGAATATTTCCACTAATTGCTCTATTAAATAATGGCTTGTCTGGATTGTTAATATAATTTTGGTAGGCCTCTTGGGTGATTCCACTAGAAAAAAGATTATTATCAAAACTTGGCCAGCTTACGAGTGCAATAATTTCACCATTTCTAGGGTCAAGTGCAATCGCTGAGATGCGGTGGTCACCTTTAGTGGCAACAAAGTTTTTTATTAGTTGTTCCAGTTTTTTTTGTGCTTCTAAATCGATAGTTAACCATAGATTCTTACCAGGAGTTGGCGGTTCTTCAGCTACTACATTTTGTTCTCTACCGCTAGAATTCACCTCGATTTTTTTTCGTCCATATATGCCACGGAGATTATTTTCATAGATTTTTTCTATACCAGATTTTCCAATATTGTCAGAGACTAGATATCCTTTAGAATGATTTTCTTCCAGCTCATCATCGTTTAGTTTGCCTAAATATCCTAAAACATGAGATAGGGACATGGTACTGCTAGCTAAATTTTGATTATTAGAAAATATATAATTACGTTTGGTCCCACCTTCTATTAGTACTCCTGGCATTTGAGAACTTTCGATATATATTTTTAGTGAAGTGTCATAATCCAAATTATCTTTTAAGACTAGAGATTCGTAGCTATAATTTTTATATTTTAAAAGTAGATGTTGAATATAATCTTCGGTTACGTCAGATATAGATGCGAGTTTAAAAATTACTTCTTGTCTTTTATTTTTATCTATTGGTAAATCTTGAGGTATGATAGACAGGGAAAAATTTGGAACATTTTGCACTAGTTGTTTTCCGAAGCGATCAAAAATAATTCCTCTTTCAGCGATGATTGGTCTAATTCGTATACGATTATTCTCGGCTAAATTATGGTAATAATCCCCTTTTAAAATTTGAGCATAAAAACTTCTCAATAGTATTATTATTAATCCTATTGATAAGATTAATATAAAAAATATTAAGCGTTTATTTAATATACTTTTGCCCAAATATTTACGTGTTCCGGCAACCGTGGCATGTTTGGAAGATAAATTTTCTATATGGAGATTGTCTTCTACCCAATTATGTTTAAATTTACCATCTAATTTTTGCCAGTCACGATTGTCAGACTGGATTTCAAATAATTCCTCACTCATATAATTCGTGAAGTTTCCAATATATATTCTGGACGTAAACGTTTTATAAACAAAGAGGAAATTAAATAAAATAATGATAAAGTAATAGCTGTAATCAAAGCTTCATTTAAGAAAATTTTAATTAACGCCAGTGGTATCACGGAAGAATTTTTTTGAATTAATGAATTGCAGTATATTAATAATATAAATAATATACGATAAATAATCATTGTTATTAAGCCGGTAAAAAAAATAATTATTAAAGATCGGTTTGTAAAAACATTGAGCAATAGCCAGTTGGCTAACAAAAGAGCAGATATTTGAGAGAAACTTTCTAGACCAAATGGTGAGGTATAAAATAATTCACACACTAGCAAGGTATATGTGGCTATTAAAATATATTGTTGTCGAGGATTAAAAACAATCAACCAAAGAAAAACAGTCATGACAATGTTTAGCAGGTTGATTGGTTGATGAAAAATCATGCGCCAAGATAGATGCAATAATATTAATAAATTAGCTAAACAGAAAGCGGATATTTTTTTAATAATATTATTAAAATGCATATTATTGGGTTGACAATATTCCGACAAAATTTATCTTTTCATAATCTACGGCTGGAGTGATAACTGCTTGTTGAAAAGGTTGATACGATTCATTCTCGATAACGGCTACTTTTCCGATAATTAAACCACGTGGCATTCCAAATTCCAAACCGGAGGTAATAATTTCATCACCGGTAATAATATTTTCATTACGTGGTATAAAACTCATTTTTATACTCAATCCAAAACCTCCCTCGACTATTCCTAGACTATGATCGGTATTTAAAATTGTGCCGGCAATTTTACTTTGATTATCGCTTAATACTCTGGCAAATGAAATATTTTCTTCCACTTTAATAATTTTCCCTACCAATATTCCATCACCGTAGATAACCGGCTGATCAATTTTTATATTGTCATTTGTTCCACGATTTAAAACGATGACTTGATCGGCTGTATCTAAGTTTTTGGCGACAATCTCTGCCGTTGCTAGAGTGGATGTACTATGTTTTTTAAAATTTAATTGATTTTTTAGATCAAAATTTTCTTGTTCAAGAATTTTATTTTTGATTGTTATTTGGTCAGAACTGGATAGAGTGGCTATGTTCTGGCAAAGATCAGAATTGGAGATTTTTTGGATTTTAGTAGTGATTGGTTTTAAAACAAAAATTAAAGTATTTCTTAATTTATTTTCAAGAAAATTTAAGGCGCCTAAGTAATGAACAAAAATTATTAAAAAAAACATCCCTATCACCATTAAATAGGTTTTTTTTAACGAGTAATACCTCATAGTTTATGGTCTATGAAGTGGCGAATAGATAGCCACTTCTTTTAATAATTCTAAATCATCCAGCAACATTCCATTGCCGCGTACAACTGAAGTAAGTGGATCATCGGCGATTCTGACTGGGATCTCAGCAGCTCTGGCAATGAGACGATCAATTCCGCGCAAAAGAGCCCCACCGCCAGAAATCAAAATTCCACGCTCATGAATATCTGCTACTAATTCTGGAGGTGAAGTTTCTAAAGTGGCTTTGACATTGTCTACAATCATTCTCAATGATTTGATTATGGCTTCACGCACTTGAGAGTCATTGATCATTATTTCTTTTGGTAATCCAGTCAGTAGATCGCGACCACGCATTGGATACTGAAGTGCTTCTGAGAGTTCTATGGCTGAACCAATTTTCATTTTTATATCTTCCGCTTGACGTTCGCCTAATAATAAATTGAATTCATCACGGGCATATTGGACAATATTTCGATTCAATTCGTCGCCCGCAATTTTGATTGATTTCCAACTCACTACACCGCTAAGTGATATTAAAGCGATTTCAGAAGTACCACCGCCAATTTCAACAATAAGATTGCCGACCGGTTCACGCACTGGCATACGAGCGCCGATAGCCGCCGCCATAGGTTCTTCTACAACCCATACTTCTTTGGCTCCGGCATTGGTGGTAGCATCAGCCACTGCTTTTCTTTCTACCTCAGTAATTTCTAGAGGTACGCCGATTACAACTTTTGGGCGTGAAAGAAAATTCTTTTCATCTTCATTAATTTTATCCAAAAAATAGCGCAACATTTTTTCAGTCACTTCAAAATCAGAAATAATGCCACCAATTAGGGGGCGTGGAGTGATGATGTGAGGAGGGGTTTTACCAACCATTTCTTTGGCTTGGTTGCCGACAGCTAGAATTTGTTCTGTACGAGTATTTATAGCCACTACGCTTGGTTCGTTGATAACAATGCCGCGATTTTTTACATATATCAAAGTATTGGCTGTTCCCAAGTCAATTCCAAGATCTTTCCTAAAACGATTGAATAGAGAATCAAACATAATCACGATTGTTGTATTTGCGTCCGGTAACAATGGCTCCTTCTAACACTATGTAGAGCAAAGCCAATAAAATAGCGTTCCACCAAAATAACAGATTAAATTGCAAAAGCAGCAATGATAGAATCACGAATGCTCCAAATAAAATCCCTTGCTTAAAAGTTCTTTTAACTTGACGAAAAATTATTTCATCTTTGTCGGTTTTTTGTTTTTTTAAAAGCAGTCCAATTACTGAGAAAATTCCTACTGTTCCCAAAAATAAACTGGTATAGAAAAATAAAAACCCAATCAAGCCAGCTTGCTCTGGGGAGATATTTAACAAAATGAATAACCAGGCTACCCAGCACATGATAGTGCCGGTGGCCATTAACAGTAGATATTGTTTGAGGGTCATAACTTATTAAGTATAAACTAAAAAAAAAGGTTTGACAAGCAATTTTTTTTGGCTAATTTAAGATAAATACCTTATATTTTGTACCATCGAACTACCACATTTGGCGTTCACTTTAGCCAATAGCTCCGCTTCTCTCATTCTTAGCTCTTGAGCCATAATTGAGCTTAGACAAGCAATGACCAGATTTCCATTTTTAATATATACAGCTTTGGCTAGTTTTTTGCCATTTTCTCCCCAATATTCTTCAATAAAAATATTGGCCATGTCCACCGCGGCCGCCGATAAGACACCTTGCATAAAAGCGGATTTTCTTCCTTTAGATTTTAGGATGTCACCCATTGATTTCATCATATGCGAAAGTCACAAATATCTCTAAAGTCACAATGTTTACAATTTTCAATACTTGGTTTTGGAGTAAAATTTTGTTTTTTTATTTCGGAGATTGTTTCGATCAATTTCTCTTTTTCCTTTTCAATCTCTTTGTCGCTACCTTTGAAAGCGATTGAGCTGTTATCGGTAAGGAAATAATAACGCAATTCCCCCACCTCGCCCAATTCACGTAATTCCATCACACTTTCATTGGCGATTTGGTAAATCAATAGTTGGCGTTTATCATCTGGTTTTAATTTATCTTTTGGTTTGCCAGTCTTGTAATCAATAATTGCAATTTTGCCATTGATCATACGGTCGATGCGATCGATTTTACCTTTGACCACGTGGTCGCCAATTTTAAAACTAAAACCGGCCTCGAGTGTAATTGGTACTGTCCAGCCTTTTTTTTCGCCCTGCTGATAAAATTCATTCAAAATCTTTTCACCCATTTCTTTATATTCCTTTTTTTGTTGGGCAGAATAATACCAAGTGTCTTGCCAAGAAGATTGGTATAGATCGTAGAGCTCGTCTTTGGTCGGTACTTTCACCTCGATACTTGAATCGACATTTAATTC
>CALRIA010000003.1 GCA_943359595.1 Candidatus Magasanikiibacteriota bacterium
TTCCTTCAAGCTAAAAGCTTAAAAAGCAATTTACCTCTACCCGAGGTCCAAGGCTTAACTCACACGAGAAAAGCTTTTGTGTCACTTATATGTAAATGAAACTAAAGCTATTCTCGTGTTTTTGTCTGCTTTCCTCATTGATTGTATAAAGAACTGGCTAATCTAACATAACTAGAGTAACAGCAAAGTATAGCAAAAAATAAGGGTTTTGTCAAGCTAACAGTGAATTAAAAAATAACCTTAAAAGGTTATTTTTGAGCGGTAGACCGGATTCGAACCGGCGACCTTCTCCTTGGCAAGGAGACGTTCTACCAACTGAACTACTACCGCATAACGCTAACAATTATATAAATTTTTGGATGTTTTGTCAATGCCTACGGACTTTTATATCTATTTCTGATATAATAAATAAAAATATTAATAATAATTATGCAAAAATTTAAACATTTATTAACGCACAGTGCTAAAAAAGCCAAAGGTGTAGGACAACCAATAATAAATACGGAAACCATCAAGTTGAACAACTTGGCCTGTTTATCATCAAGTGAACTACTTAAACAATTTCAAACATCAATAAAACACGGTTTAACCAGGCTTGAAGCCAAACGACGCTTAACTAAATTTGGCAAAAATGAGGCAGTCGTGGAGAAAAAAAATTTTTGGCCAAAAATATTATTTAATAATTTACGAGATCCGCTCAGCCTACTATTGGTAGTTCTAGCTAGCATATCATTTTTAACCAAAGATTATAAAGCCACACTCATGATTGGAGTTATGGTTACTCTTAGTGTTTTACTGCGTTTTTTCCAAGAAATCAAAGCCGACAAAGCGGCCAAAGAACTAAAGGCCATGGTACATACCACAGTCAAAGTAATGCGCGCAGACAAAGTTACCAACCTGCCACTCGCTTCCTTAGTGCCTGGAGATATTATTCATCTGTCAGCTGGAGATATGGTGCCAGCCGACGTTATTCTATTAACTGCGAAAAATTTATTCGTTAACCAAGCAGCTCTAACTGGCGAACCTCTTCCCGTGGAAAAAAATTCTAATGTAAACCGTCAGATAGACTGTAACCCACTAGATCTCAAAAGTGTTTGCTTTTTAGGGACCAACATCGAAGTAGGAAGTGCCATCGCCTTGGTAGTATCTACTGGAAAAAATACTTATCTCGGAGCAATCGCCAAAGAACTTACCGACATCGAGCCACCGACTAGTTTTGACTTAGGGATTAAAAAATTCACCTGGCTAATCATGACTTTTATTTTGGTGATGGCACCGTTAGTGTTTTTAATCAACGGATTAACTAAAGGAAATTGGTTAGAAGCAATAATTTTTGCTTTGGCGGTTGCTATTGGTCTGGCACCAGAAATGATGCCAATGATAGTTGCTGTCAATCTTTCTAAGGGGGCATTAAATATGTCCAAGAAAAAAGTAATCGTAAAACATTTAAACTCCGTACAAAATTTTGGATCGATGGATATACTGTGCACCGATAAAACTGGTACCATCACTGAAGGACGAGTAGTCTTAGAAAAATATTTAAATGTTGATGGTGAACCAGATGAAAATGTTTTAAATTATGCTTTTTTAAATAGTTATTTTCAAACTGGATTAAATAATTTAATGGATACTTCTATTCTAAAACATACCGAGGTAAAGAAAAATATAAAAATTGAAAAAAATTATAAAAAAATCGATGAAATTCCATTTGATTTTAATCGTCGTCGCATGTCAGTCGTGATAGAAAACGAACAACATGAACATATTTTAATTTGCAAAGGAGCGTTGGAAGAAATAATAGCCAATTCCACTCATATTCAAATCAATGAAAAAATTTTGCCAATAACTAATGTCAAAGCCCAAATCAAAAAAGATATCGAGGATAAATTAAATTGCGAAGGATTTAGAGTAGTTGCAATCGCTTATAAAAAAGAACCAACTAACAAAAATAAATATTTGCCAAAAGATGAGGCTGATTTAATCTTATTAGGATTTTTAGCCTTTTTGGATCCACCAAAAGCTACTGCCAAAACCACGATTGCTAATTTAAAAGCTAACGGAATTAAAGTAATGGTACTAACTGGCGATAATGAATTGGTCACTAAAAAAATCTGTTCAGAAGTTGGATTAGAAACAACCAATATTTTATTAGGAAGTGATATCAAAAATTTTAATATTGAACAATTAAAAATTGCAATAAAAGACAAACAAATTTTTGCCAAACTAACACCACTCGATAAAGAAAAAATAGTTCAAGCATTGCGCGAAATGGGGCATGTAGTTGGTTTTATGGGTGATGGCATCAACGATGCTCCCGCTTTGAGAGCGGCAGATATCGGCATCTCAGTGGATAGTGCAGCCGATATTGCCAAAGAATCTTCTGATATTATTCTATTAGAAAAAAGTTTGGCCGTTCTTCAAGATGGTGTATTAGAAGGAAGAAAAATTTTTGGCAATATTGTCAAATATATTGAAATGTCGGCTAGTTCCAATTTTGGTAATATGTTTAGTGTAGTAGGCGCTAGCCTATTCCTACCATTTTTACCGATGTTGCCAATTCAGATTTTAACTAATAATCTATTATATGATCTGTCTCAAACGGCTATCCCAAGTGATCATATTGATCCAGAATTTTTAACCAAACCACGACGTTGGGACATAAGTTTGATAAAAAAATTTATTATTTTTATTGGACCAATAAGTTCTATCTTTGATTTTGCTACTTTTGGTGTAATGTGGTTTATTTTCAAAAGTTACGCCAACCCATCACTTTTCCAAACTGGCTGGTTTGTAGAATCACTAGTATCTCAAACTTTAATTATCTATATAATCCGTACTAACAAAATTCCATTCTTACAGAGTTGGCCTTCTAAAACATTACTAATCACCACCTTGGCTATTGTCGCTATAGGCTGTTACCTCCCATTTTCACCATTGGCTGATACTCTAAGATTCACACCATTACCATCTAAATATTGGTTATTTTTATCCGTCATGATTGTGCTTTATTTTTTGCTCACTCAAAGCATAAAAACCTGGTTCATTCGACGCTATAAAACAGAATAGCTATTTATTTACTTCTTCCAACATTCGAGCGCTTGACTGCCCGGCAAAGTAATGTTAGTATACTAGCAACTGAGTTGCATTAAGTTTTTTAAGTAAACATGCCAAGAACAACTAACTACAAATTTTTTATAGCTATCGTAGCCATATTCATAGTTGGACTTTTTGTCTATTCAACAAAAAACATCGATAATAGCGGCTTAAAAATACCAGTAAAAAATTCGCGTTTACAAGTAGTCACTTCTTTCTACCCCTTATATTTTTTTACCACTCAAATCGTATTGGATAAAGCCGCTGTATACAACATTACTCCCGCTGGAGCCGAACCACATGATTATGAACCCACTACCAGAGATATAGCCAAAATTGAAGATAGCCAGTTGTTAGTTCTCAATGGTGGCAAATTGGAAGCTTGGGGAGAAAATATACAAAATATCTTAAGTAAAAAAAATACAACCATTATAAATGTAGGAGAAACATTAATCAATCAAGATATTACTGAAAATGACAACCAGATGCGTGATCCACATATTTGGTTAGATCCAGTATTAGCTAAAAAAGAAGTAGAAATAATTGCGAAAAATATAAGTACCATCGATCCGACTAATTCTCAATTTTACAGCGATAATTCCAAGCTTTTAATTAATAAATTGGAAAATTTAAATAGCCAATTTAAAGCTGGACTAAACAACTGTCAAAAAAAAGATATAATTACTTCACATGCCGCTTTTGGATATCTAACACGTGAATACAATCTCAACCAAATCACGATTTCTGGTTTATCACCAGATGAAGAACCTTCACCAAAAAAATTGGCCGAAATCACAAAATTAGCTAAAGAAAACCAAATAAACTATATATTTTTTGAAAGTTTAGTAAGCCCAAAATTAGCCAACACTATCGCTCAAGAAATTGGTGCTAAAACTTTGGTGTTAAATCCAATCGAGGGATTAACCGACGAAGAAATCAAAAATGGAAAAAATTACTTTACCGAAATGCAAAATAATTTAACTAATCTTAAAATTGCTCTAGAATGTCTATAAATCACCAAAAAAATATTATTGAGGTAGAAAAAGTATCATTTTCCTATGGTAATGTTGAGGTATTAAAAGATATCACTCTTGCTATACATCAGGGAGATTATATTAGTTTAATTGGCCCAAATGGTGGTGGTAAAACCACGCTATTAAAAATTATGCTTGGCCTCATTGAACCACAGGCTGGTCAAATAAAATTATTTGGGGAGAAACTTCAAGATTTTAAGGACTGGTCAAAATTAGGATATGTACCACAAAAAGCCATTAATTTCGATCCACTTTTCCCTGTTACGGTAAGAGAAGTGGTGGCTATGGGATGCTATGGAAAAAAAGGGTTGCTAAAATGGTTGAACAAAAAAGATCAAACAAATATAGATGATGCACTGGCGCAGGTTGAAATGACCAAATATGCCGACAGATTGATTGGTAATTTATCCAGCGGTCAACAGCAACGTGTATTTATTGCTCGTGCCCTAGCTGGGAAACCAGAAGTAATCTTTTTGGATGAACCAACTGTCGGAGTAGATATCAAAACTCAAGAAGAATTTTATTCCTTGCTCACCCACCTAAATAGTGACATGAATATTACTCTAATCTTAATTTCGCATGATATCGACGTAGTCACCAATGAAGTTACCGAGCTAGCCTGTTTAAACCAAACTTTGGTCTACCACGGTGAACCAAAAAAATTTATGAAAGGCAACTACCTAGAAACTCTTTATGGCAAAAACGCCCGGTTTATCGATCATAATCACTAAGTAATATATGTTAGAAATTTTTCAATACGGTTTTATTGTGCGAGGATTGGAAGCAGGCATTTTAATTGGTTTAATCGCTCCATTAATCGGTATATTTTTAGTGTTACGACGATATTCTCTAATTGCTGACACCCTATCCCATGTATCTTTGGCGGGAGTAGCAGTTGGATTATTATTGAAAATAAATCCATTATGGACCGCTCTAGGTGCTTCAGCTTTATCTTCAATTGCTATTGAACGCCTACGTACCAGTAAAAAAATTTACGGAGAAACTGCTCTCTCTATTTTTCTATCTGGAAGTTTAGCTCTAGCAATAGTATTAATCGGATTAGCCCACGGCTTCAGTGTTGACCTATTTAGCTATTTATTTGGAAGTATCGTGACTGTAAAACAGATAGACGTCTATATTATTCTCGGACTAAGCGTCCTAATTGCTTTGTCAGTTTTTCTTTTTTATAAAGAATTAATTTATATCGCTTTTGACGAAGAAGCGTCCACCGTCAGTGGTCTACCAGTAAAGATATTTAACACCTTGTTTGTTTTATTAGCGGCAATAGTGATCGCCATTTCTATACCTATAATTGGAATTTTATTAATCTCAGCATTATTAGTATTACCAACTATTACTGCTTTACAATTAAAACAAAGTTTTACAAAGACATTGCTCTGGGCGGAAATAATTTCAGTATTTTCTATTATTACTGGAATAATCACTTCCTTTTATTTAAACATTTCCTCTGGTGGCACTATTGTGTTGATCATGTTAACTATTTTTGGAATAGTATTATCCATCTATGGAAAAAAATAAACAAAATAAAATATCGTCGATCAAAGAAAGGAACACCCCCATTCGCACTGCCCTACTAGAAATATTATCAAAGATTAAAAAACCTCTAACAACTCAAGAGTTACTATTAATCTTGGCAAAAAAAGAAATTAAAGCAAACAAAACTACTATATACAGACAGCTAGAATCACTAAAAGAAAATAACATGGTGAACGAAGTTCACTTCAACGACCGTAATACTCGCTATGAATTAAACAGCAAAGATACTCACCATCATCACCTCATCTGCAAAAAATGTAAAAAAATAGAAGATATTACTTTGTTAGAAGATTTGCAATATCAAGAAAAAATGATCTTGAAAAAAAGTAAATTTAAAGTCACACAACATTTTTTAGAATTTTTTGGACTTTGTAAAAATTGTCAAAAATAACTACAATAAAAAAATCACCGACCACTCTGCTCTACACCCAAATAAAAATTTAGATACAAAGCAGTTTGGTGGTCGATGACTCTTCCTCCTCCCTACCGTCCTTGTCCAGAACGAGAAATTTCAGACACGTTTCTGTCCACAACGTCCGCACACGACTTGGTGTGCCAGGTTTTGATGCCCGCACTCTAGCTTTGAAACTGACCGCATCGTCGACGTACGACAACGCCAAGTTTTCTTCTGTGAAAAATAGCCGAGTCGAATCATAGCAGCAAAGAACAGCAATACCGCCGCAATGAGCAATTCAATCTTCCAATTCATGATTCACCTCTGGTTAGGGCGCACGCGCCAGTTATTCTCCCTTATCACACGGGAGAAAAATATTCCAATATATTTTAATTAGAAAATTATTCTCCCAAATGACAACTATAAAAAGAGCAAAATCTTTAAAAGACCGTTTACTATAACATAATTATTAAAAAAAGTCAATATACAAGCAGTTTTACCTTATTAATAACAACAAAGCAGCACCGCCAAACTCAATATGAGGAGATTCTGATGAATTAAGAAAAACAGGACGAAAGTCCTGTTTTTCTTTTTGAGCGGGTGACGGGAGTCGAACCCGTGTTACCAGTTTGGAAAACTGGAATAATAGCCGTTATATGACACCCGCAAATGAGTAGCAAAATGACAAAATTTATTTTGTCATTTCCTACGAATGCCGCGGGAGTACTTTAGTACACCCGCAAGGCAATAATCAACTGAATATGAGAATATATTACAAAATTATCAACAAAAAGTCAACCCCGAGTGTTGACTAAATTTTTAAAAAATTATAAAATAAATTGTATAAATTAAATACATATTAATTTTAAATATGCCAAATACATCTATCATAGATGGAGAAGAAAAAGAACCAACAGAAAGTTTGGAAGATCTACGCGATAATGAATACGAAGAAAGTCTTGATGAATATGGCGATGGCAACCAAGAAGCTGGCTGGCCAAACGCTAAAAAAGAAAAAAATACCGACCTAGAATCAGATGAAGAAGATGAAACAAACTAAGCGCGGGCGCTATATTCTCCAGTTTCAGTATTGACCAATATTTCTTCACCTTCTTTAATAAATATTGGCGCATGTACCAACAAGCCATTATCCAATTTTATTTCTTTAGTCACATTACCTGAAGCACTATCACCTCTTACGGCTGGCGGTGCTTCCACCACTTTGTATTGAATTTTCTTTGGTAACTGAATATTCACCGGTCTTTCTTCATACAAACCAACAACTACCCCCAAACCATCTTTTAAAAATTTTGCATCATTACCCACCAAATCACCATCCATCTCAACCTGTTCATAGCTACTCATATCCATAAAAACATACTTATCGCCATTTTTATAGAGATACTGCATATTTTGAAACAGGACACTAACGATATCAATAGTTTCACTAGTTTTATAAGTAATTTCAATCACCTTACCATTAGCAAGACTTTTCATGCGAGTGCGCACAAATGCCGATCCTTTGCCAGGATTAATATGTTGAAATTCCACCACTACATACAAATCATTTTGATGTTTAATCACTACCCCTTTACGTACATCAGATGTTGAAGCCATATAAAAATTATTAATTTATTTGATCAGCGACACTTTGAAAGATCACCTCGTTGATATCTCGTGCACCAGTAAACAATACTACCATACGATCCACTCCCAAGGCAATACCTCCAGCTGACGAAATTCCAGAATCGAGTGCCGTAATCAAATCTTCGTCTACTGGCCAAATTTCTTTACCCAACTGTTCACGCAATGATCGATCTTTTTCTAAGTTAAATTTTTGCACTTTAGGATCAGTTAACTCTCCAAAACCATTAGCCAATTCTAAGCCTCCAATATACAACTCCGCTCTCTGCGCATAACGATTATCGTTTTCACATAATTTAGACAATGAACACATCTGAGCAGGATAATCATAAATAAATATTGGACGATCAATCCCTAAACTTGTCTCAATTTTGTTTAAAAATAATTTGTAAAATAAATCCTCATAGCTATCCTTCATATCAACTGCAAAACCATTCTCTTGAACTAATTTTTTCATCTGCTCTACCGACAAATAATCGTCTAAATTTACCTGTAAATATTTCTTCCACAAATCTTTAACAGAAATTCTATCCCAATCATTTAAATAATCAATCTGAAAAACACGATATTTTAATTTTTCTACATTTAGTTTTTTACCAATAAATTTAAATAAATTTTCGGCATCATCCATAAAATCCCAATACGTTCCAGGCGCACGATACCACTCAATCATGGTAAATTCTGGATTATGTGTACCACCAAAACTTTCTACATTACGAAAACATTTACTTATTTCAAACACTCTCTGCCAACCGGCCGCCAACAATTTTTTTAAAGAATATTCTGGTGAAGTACGCAAATAAAATTTATGAGACACTTGATAAGGGTCAATAAAATCTACTGGTATTGGATTTAGATAAGGCTCTTGCCCTGGCAAACGCAAAGCGATAGGTGTTTCTGCCTCCACAAAATCTTGTGACCAAAAAAAATTACGAATCAAATGTAAAATTTGCAAACGTTCTTCATACACTTTTTTCAAACGCGGATTATTTTTTAGTTCATTAAAAGTAGACATAATAAAAACATCCCGACATAATCGGGATGGTTTTTTTATTTTGGAATGAAAGGCATCAAGCTAGCTTGACGGGCGCGTTTTATGGCGTTAGCCACATGACGCTGGTGTTTGGAACAAAGACCACTACGACGTTGTGGAGCAATCTTCATATAAGAAGACACAAAACGACGTAAATTCATAACATCTTTGTAATCTATCGCAACTTTATTGTTGACACAATAGAAACAACTTTTAATTTCGGTTTTATGGTTAGTGTTACTAGTTACTGACATAATTTATTTTTTTTAAAAAGGAATATCTTCAACTTTAATTTCTTCTTCAATGACTGGCTGAGGTTCATCAGATGATTCAACGTTTTGACTACTAGGTATAGAATCTGATGTTGCGCCACTACGAGCTGGGCCATCCAGCATGATCATATTATCGGCAATAATCTCAGTGCGATATCTTTTGACTCCATCTTGTCCAGTCCAATCGCGGGTCTTTAGACGACCTTCGACGTACATACGAGCACCTTTACGCAAATATTGCCCGGCAATATCAGCTAATTTTGACCACATAACAATATTATGGAACTCTGACTCTTTTTGTTTCTGACCAGCTTGATCGGTCCAGGTTCTTCCAGTAGCAACAGTAATTGAAGCCACAGAACGACCTGCAGGAGTGCTACGCACTTCAGGATCACGAGTCAAACGACCAATTAGAGTAACACGATTTAAGTCCATATATTTTCGTTTAATTATTAAACGCCACTAATTATTTCTCCTGACAAAATTTCCTCCAATTTTTTATCGATATCTTGGATAGACACTTTTTTATCAACAGGTTTATCAGCTGGTTTTTCATTTTTTTCTGTTACAACAACTTCTTCATTATTCATATTTGCACCAGTTATCGTGGTAGTAAACGACATTTTAGAAGCTGGAGTATAGTTTGGATTATAGACAGAGATAATAGCTCGCAACAAATCGCGCATTAATTCCAATTTTGTTTGTAATGCCTTTAATTCTTTGGTTTCAGCACCGAAAATAACGGTGTAAAAATATCCATAACGAATTTGTTTGATAGGATAAGCCAAACGCATTTTACCCATAGAAGCAATTTCTGCTTCAGTAGCATATTCTTTCACTGCAGAAAGAATTTCATTGGAGCGATTTTCGGCTTCTTTTTCATCCAAAGTACCCGGCAAAACCAATAATAGTTCGTATTTCTTCATAATGTATTTTAAAATTCTAAGCCAAAATAGGCTTACTTACAATAAATTTTCTTTAGATACTTCGTAGATAGGCAAAAATATAATACCATAAATCCAAAAAAAGTCAATATCGACAGTTGCATTAGAAACTTAGAATAAATTGTGCTATAATTAAACGGCAAAAGATTAAAATATCTTATTTATGCTTTCAGCCAAAACACTAAAATCCGTATTGAATAAGTTAGACAAAAAAGTCGGCAACCGTCAGCTAACTGAGGCACAAGAAAAGGCTGAAAATACTCACAAAACACTTGAAGAAGTGTTAATTTCAGATGCTCTAGTGGAGGAAAGTGAATTATACCAAAAAGCGGCCCTAGTTTTGAATGTGCCATTAATTAATTTAAAAGGCAAAGAAATCAAAAAAGATATTTTGAACCTCATTCCTGGTCCAGTGGCTGGAACACATCAGGTCGTGGCCTTTGAAAAAGACAAAGATCAGCTAAAGTTAGCCATGACTGACCCAACCGATATCCAAACAATTGAATTCTTACGACGTAAAACCGGTTTAGAACCAGTTGTCTATATCACTACCCCAAGCGATCTAAAAGATGCCGTTCGACGCTATCATGCTGAGTTAAAAGATGAGTTTTTGGTTGTTAAACAAGAGTCTGGCGAAGGTGTTGCTCAAGGAGATCTCAAAAAAGCCGCCGAAGAACTACCTATTATTAACATTGTAAACAGTATTTTAGAACATGCGGTATACGAAAATGCTTCAGATATTCATATTGAACCAGAAGAAAAAGAAGTAGCAATCAGATATCGCATTGATGGTATTTTAAAAGCCATTATGACTCTTCCAAAAAATGTTCAGAGTGGCATTACAGCTAGAATAAAAATTCTATCCAACCTAAAATTGGATGAACATATGGTTCCTCAAGACGGTCGTTTCAAAATTCAGATCCAAGATGAAAAATTAGCTTTTCGTGTATCAATTATACCAGTTTATGATGGAGAAAAAATTGTTATGCGCTTATTGCGTGAAGGCACAAAATCGCTTACCTTAGAAGAACTAGGTTTTTTGGAAAGTGCCAAAAATAAGCTAGAATCAGCTATAAAAAAGCCACATGGGATGATATTGGTTACCGGACCAACTGGTTCGGGAAAAACTACCACGCTATACTCGGTGTTGGGAATATTAAACCAACCAGGAGTAAATATCTCAACAGTAGAAGATCCTATCGAATATCGCGTCAATGGGGTTAACCAGAGCCAAATCAACCCTAAGGTTGGGTTTACTTTTGCCAATGGCTTACGCTCTCTCTTGCGCCAAGATCCAAACATCATAATGGTTGGGGAAATCCGTGACCAAGAAACTGCTGACATTTCTATCAATGCCGCCATGACTGGTCACTTGGTACTTTCTACCCTACATACCAACGATGCCCCAACGACCTTGCCGCGTCTCATAGACATGGGGATTCCACCATTTTTAGTAGCGTATACGGTAAACATAATTGTCGCTCAACGTTTGGTGCGTAAAATTTGTCCTTATTGTAAAAAAGAATTTATTTTAGAAGGAGCCGCTCTAGATGAATTGGCCAAGATGTTTGAGATCAAAAAATTATCTGAACTTTTCAAACAAAATATCAAAGATTTCGATACCAAAATTAATTCTTTGTCATTTTATCAAGGTGCAGGTTGTATGCGTTGTGGTCAAACTGGCTACAAAGGACGTATGGGAATTTATGAAGTAATGGAAATTGACGAAGGCATGGCCAAAAAAATCAATGAACGTGCGCCAGCTGATGAAATAAAGAAATATGCCAGAGAGCACGGCATGACAACCATGTTGGAAGATGGATTGGTCAAAGCAAAACTTGGTGTTACATCTATCAATGAAATATTACGCGTCACCAAAGAATAAATTTATGGAGGAAAAAAGAAATAAAATTCCATCACTACTCAAACAAAAACTAATACATTTTTTTAGCTTTTTTTTGAGTCATATTTCTTTTGTTCAAAAAATATTATTTGTATTTCATTTACAAATAATGACTAAAGCCGGTTTATCAATAGTCGCCTCTTTAAAAATATTAAGCGAAGAACTAGAAAATAAACAATTTAAAATCATCATCAAAGAAATTAAAAGTGAAGTCGAAAAAGGCCGTCAACTAAGTGATGTATTAGCCGAATATCCAAAAGTTTTTCCGCCAATATATGTTACTATGATTGCTGCTGGCGAAGCTGCTGGTAAAATGGAGGAAGCTCTGACCCAAGTAGCAACTCAGATGAAAAAAAGTCATGAGCTATCTTCACATATTCGTGGTGCAATGATTTATCCAGCTGTCATACTAGTAGCCATTTTAGGAATATCGATTGAGATGGTCTTTTTTATTTTACCAAAAATTATGGTAATGTTTGAAGATTTTAAATCCGAGCTACCTTTGGCTACAAAAATTTTAATTACTACGGTAAAATTTACTCAAAATTACGGTATCTATTTATTAATTGGTATTATTTTTTCAATTATTTTATTTTTTTTGGCACTCAAAAATATTACATTTAAAAAATCAGTTCATCATTTTACACTTAAACTTCCAATTTTTGGTAATATAATTAAAAAAATAAATCTAGCTCGCTTTACTTTAACTTTATCCTCCCTACTAGAAAGTACTATTCCAATCGTAGAAGCGGTAAAAATTACCGCTACTGTCCAAACTAACCTAATGTACCATGATAGTTTGATGGAAGTCAGCGAAGCGCTCAAACGTGGCGATACTCTTTCCAAAATATTAATGAACTATCCAGAAATTTTTCCACCGATGGTTACTGAAATGATAATGGTGGGAGAAGAAGCTGGAAAGATGGACGATATGTTGAAAGAATTAGCCGAATATTATGGTAATGAAATTGACTCAACCATGAAAAATTTTTCTGTGATTATTGAACCGGTAATTATCGTAGTGCTAGGTTTGGTGGTTGCTGGTATTGCCGTGGCTGTAATTATGCCAATGTATTCTTTGGCTCAAAATTTCTAAATATGTTTAATAATAATCCATTTGAAGGGGCATTTGGCTTGGATATAGGTGACCTATCTTTAAAATTAGTACAATTATCTTCTCCTTCCACCTTCAGTTATGACCATCGCTACAAAATAGAACACATGACAAGTATTACCTTGCCACCTGGTTATATTGTTAATGGCGAAATCCAACAGCCAGAGATGGTTCGACACAAACTATTGCAATTGCTTGGAAAAAGTGGGCATGGAGAAAAAATTAATTCACCGTGGGTAGTGGCTGATCTACCAGAACCAAAAACTTTTCTAACCTCAATAGAAATAGATATACCGCCAGAACAAATTACTCAAGAAGACATTGAATATCAATGCCAAAAACATCTTCCGTTTGATCTACAAGAAGCCTATTTAGATTGGCAAATAATTCCACTACATGAAAAAACGCGGTTTACCAGAGTTTTAATTGGCGCTACTCCAAAAACCATTGCTGATTCATATACTTATTTATTAGAGAGCGTCGGTCTTCAACCGGTTGCTTTGGAGGTAGAATCTCTAGCTATCGCCAGGTCGCTAATTAATGAAGAAAATGTTGCTGGAGCAATTTTAGATATTGGAGCCACCAGATCATCTGTAATTATCTATGATGCAGGCGGTGTACGCTTTAGCACTACCATAAATTTTTCTGGAGAAATAATTAATATGGCTCTTATCCAACAATTAAAAATTACCTACGATGAGGCCGAAGATTTAAAAATTAAAAATGGAATTAATTATACAAAAGAAAAATCTGACTACCTAAAAATTATAGATGAGCTTATCAATAATTTGATAATCGAAATTAAAAAAACTATTATCTATTACCATGACCATTATCCTCAAACTACGCCAATTGAACAAGTTGAGCTTTGTGGCGGCATGGCTATGATGCAGAATTTACTACCAACTTTGGCTCGTCGATTAAAAATAAAATTTAAACTAGGCAATGCTTGGAAAAATATTAAAACTGAAAAACTAACGGATAGTCAAAAAAATCGTGAACTTACTATGGTTTCAGCAACCGGCTTAGCTCTACGCGCTATGATAAACCCATACAACGATTAATATGTTACCATCTAAAATTAATATTCTATCACCTAACAAAAAAAGTCTTTTAGAAAAATTGATTAAATTTATTTTTTTTAAAGAAATGGTAGAAATTATTTTACTAGTAGCGGCCTTTCTATCAGTCGTTCTATTATGGAGTTGGTTTGCGTTACAAAATCAATTTAATGACTTATCTCAAAGTGCCATGCTCGTAAATAGGGAATATTCTCATTATAACCAAGAAATTAGAAAAATAAATACTTTAATTAAACAATTTAATTCAGCCAACAAAAACTACACGCCACTAACAGCAAAAATTTTGGAGCTGATCGAAAAACTACCAAATGAAATAAAAATAAATTCATTATCTATTAACCAAAAAACAAATATAATAACTATTTCTGGAATGGCCAAAACTCGCGGTTCATTATTGGACTATCAGGCAACATTAAAAGATTATTCCTGGCTAAAAACAGTCCAAACTCCAACTTCTCAGTTATTTCAAAAAGAAAATGTTAATTTTGAAATTAAAGCCAGCCAAAAATAAAAATATGAAATTAAATACTGAAAAAAGAACTATTATAATACTGACGATTTTTTCGGTCATTACTTTGATTATAATTTTCCAAATAATATTTCCCACTATTCGATATATTAAAAATCTAGAACAAGACACCAATAATCTTAGAGAATATTTAGAAAAAAAATACGAAAATACCAAGACAATACGCACCTCAAAGAAAAAAATTGAAGAAATTAAGTCAACAGTGGCCAAATATCCTGATTATTTATTTTATCATGGTGACGAACTCAAATTAATCACAACTTTAGAAAATATAGCCACCAGAAACCAAATAATTCAAAAAATTGATAATTCAAACTTGGATAAGTTGGACGATAAACTCAATCTTTCTCTAACTTTAAATGGTGATTACCAAAATATCTTAAAGTATTTATCAGCGTTGGAAAAAGAAAATTATTATTTTATCATCACTAATCTACAGCTTTCTTCCGCTTTTAGTCCACAAAATAATAATACCAACGCTACTATAATGAATTTGGATCTAATACTATATGTCAATCAACACTAAATTTGACCAATTTAAAAAAACCAGGTATCTTAAACCGGCTAACAGATACACCATCTGGAAAGTCTTTGGCATGTTAATAGTAGGATTACTTTTAGCCTGCACTATTTTTATATTTTATTTTATCTATCAATATTCTTATTTAACCCTTTCCAATGCCAACGCTATCTTGACGCTTAATTCAAGTTTAGGGGTAGAAATAATTGATAGTAAAAATTTTTCTATTTCACAAGATATTATAAATTCGAAAAAAACTCTACTACCAATTCCAGATAAAATAAGAAATATTTTTTATTATGTCCAAACTACAAGCTCCACACCAACTTCCTCCACAAAAATCAAATAAAAAAAACTTGCTTTTTATTTTAGGTAGAGAGACTACTTTATCTTTAGCCGAAATTAAAGCATTTTTTATAACAAAAAATATTAATTTTGATATTTTTTATTATAAAGAAAATAAGCTTGTATTATCGGTTGAACAAAATATAGATATACCCGAAATGATGAAGCTGTTGGGTGGCACTATAAAAATTTGTGAAGTAGCTGACCAAATACAAACTCAAAAAGATGAACTAGCCAAATTTTTAAACCAATATATTTCAACTGGTAAAATAGAATTTTCAATAAACGGTTTTACTGCCTTAGGGATAGAAACAAAAAAAATTCTAAAACAATTAGGCAGATCCGCTCGTTACATTGAATCAAAAAATACAGCCACTGTGATTTTTAATAATCTAGTAAAGGGCGGAGCAGACATCGAAATCTGTCACAATCAAGTTTTTATTACCAAAGCTATCCAACCAATCGAAGATTTTTCTAAGCGTGATTTTGGCCGACCGGGGCGTGATGATGAAAGTGGAATGTTACCACCAAAATTGGCTATGATAATGCTTAATCTAGCAACTCAAAAAAATGAAAGCATTATTTTTGATCCATTTTGTGGATCCGGTACAATTATCACTGAAGCAATATTAATGGGTTATAAAAACCTTATCGGCTCAGATATATCTGAGACAGCTATAAGCGATACTATAAAAAATATTGAGTGGATAAAGAATACCTTTAAAATTAATGACTCTAATTTAAGGATTAGTATTTTTCAATCCGATATTTTTGATATTACAAAAAAAATAGATAACGATTCAATCGACGCTATCGTGGCCGAATCTTATTTGGGCAAACCATTAAGAGGTAGTGAGACAAAGCCAATGATAGAATCACAAGCAATGGAATTAAAAATGTTATATACCAATGCCTTTGCTAGATTTAAAAAAATATTAAAATCTGGCGGAATTGTAGTATTTATTATTCCACGTTTTCGCTATAAAGAAGATTGGATTAAAATTGAATGTGAAAATGAAATACTAAAACATGGTTTTATAAATGATTCAATATTATCTGAAGAAAAACATCTATTATATTGGCGTACAGATCAACATGTTGGCCGAGAAATTTGGAGATTTAAAAAAATTTAATCAGCATATTATCAAAAATAAAACAGCGGGCATAGTTACTATGTCCGCTGTTTTATTTTTTCTTTAGGCTATATGAAAATATATTACATCCCCATCTTTGACGACGTAATCCTTCCCTTCTAATTTTAATTTTCCACTTGTCTTTATTCCACTCCAACCACCAAATTCTTCAAAGTCTTTCCAGTTGACGACATCAGCTTTAACAAATCCTTTGACGAAGTCTGTGTGGATTACACCGGCAGCTTCAGGGGCTTTTGCTCCTGTTTTTACAGTCCATGCTCTGGTTTCCATCTCACCAGAAGTAATAAAAGTAATTAAATTTAAAAGTTTATAACTAGCGAGAACCAATTTATCCAAACCAGTCTGAATTAATCCCAGTGATTTTAAATATTCAGTTGATTCTTCTTCGCTCAATTCGGCTAATTCAGCTTCAAGTTTAGCGCTAATTTCAACTTGTTCGCTACCTGGTGGAGCTACAAATTTTTTACCACCAGTCATATCTTCATCTACATTTACTACGTACAGCATCGGCTTCATCGTAAGTAGATGAAGCTCTTTCATCATTTCAACTTCTTCTCCGTCATATTCCAATTCACGTGTTGGCTTACCTTCCTGTAGTTGTTTATTTACTCTTTCTAAAAGTTCTATCTGTTTGGCCACTTCTTTGGCCGCCGTGCCTTTGGCTCCTTTTTTTACATTTTCCAAACGTTTGCTAACAGTTTGTAAATCAGCCAAAGCTAGTTCTAAATTTATTACTTCGGCGTCATCGGTAGGATTGACTTGATTGTTTACATGGATAACATTGCTGTCCGAAAATGCCCGTACCACCTGAGCAATGGCGTCCACTTCACGGATATGTGACAAAAATTTATTTCCCAAACCCTGGCCCTCAGATGCCCCTTTAACTAAACCGGCAATATCTACAAATTCGATTACTGTCGGAATAATTTTTTTAGATTTGGACGCTATGCTTAATTTTGACAAACGCTCATCTGGCACTTCGACTACCCCAACATTTGGATCAATAGTACAAAAAGGATAGTTTTGCGCTTCTGCCTGTTTGCTACGTGTCAAAGCATTAAATAGAGTAGATTTTCCAACATTGGGTAACCCAACAATTCCGATTGAAAATGACATAAATTAGTTATTTTTACCGATAATTTTAATAATTATCATTAACTCATTAAATATCTCTGCTGAAAAATAATTAATTCTGCAAACACCTTTGTAATTTAAGTTTTTAGATTCTTTACCAACTGAACGTGGGTCTATTCTAGCTTTATAAAATTTATTTAATGGAATACTAGTTATATTGGACCAAAAATTTTGTAAATCATCAATATTTTGATCTGCTCTACATTGAAGAGTACAACGAAATTTTGATTCATCAATCTTATAAACAAACCTCAGTGTTTTTAAAAATAAACTAATTATTAACGGATCTGAATTTCCAAAAGTTAAAGAACTTCGCTGTTTTCTAGTACCCTCTAGATATAGGATTGATAAAATTATTTTAGCGACATCTTTATTTAATAAACAAACAGATAAATGTTTATTATTTTCAAATAATTTATTGTCCCTATTATTATTTTTTTCTTTTAATACTTGTAAGGCTGCGACTCGTGCTTTATAAAGATTATTATCTTGTAGATCTTTTAACTTTTTTTTATAACTATCCGGTACTTTAATATTTTTACACCAATGTGACAAGGTACTTTTTGGAATAGACATGTTTAAAATAGACTGAATTTCAGCGTAAGTCATGCCTTTTTTACGTAATTTTATTACTTGATTTTTGTATTGCAAAGACTTCATAATACTTATTGTACCATAGAAGCCATACATGTACAACATTAAAACTTCCCCTATTGGGGAAGTTTGTGGACCGCACAGGACTTGAACCTGCGACCTCTTCGATGCCATCGAAGCGCTCTAGCCAGCTGAGCTAGCGGCCCTTTTATGATGATCATTGTATAATAGAAGTTTTTTTCTGTCAATCAAATAAAAAACTATTGAGATATTGTAGAAGCTGCTACAGTTTCTACAGGCACAACTACCGGCGAAATTGTTTCTGAACTTGATATAGGTAATGGACTAAGAGTTGTTTCTGTATTCGGTGATGAAGTTGATGCTAAAGATTGAGGAGAATTATCAGCAGAACTAAAAGGATTAGAAATGATACTACTAGTTACTGTATCATTTGTTGAAGTTGAAACCTGATTATTCGTAATCTGATTATTACCTGTTGAAGTTGCTATTTCTATTATATTCAAACTAGTTGTTTCATCTTTTCTCTTCGCCACCACTATCCAATCAAATGTCGCGTCACTCTTTCCACCATCTAATTCTTTTACTATAAATCCTTGAGAATTTTTTTCAGCAACATATATACCTTTGGCCTCTCCTGAAGTTAAAGTAACATTAATTTTTAAGGGTTGGTTAGAATCAACCATATCTTGCATTGTCTGATCAAAGGCTACTTTTGCCTCACCAGCTATTAACTGTGAAGAACTAGAAAATACAAATTCAGAAGTTGGTGATTGAATAGCAAACATTTCTTTTTCACCTTGAGAAGTATTTAATCTAGTAATAAAGTGCCCAGATTCGTCAATTGACCAATGGTTATTTTTACTACTAATTGCCGCAACATTCAATAACATATTACCCTGTAGATTAAGATCACCTCCAGAATAAATTAGTTGACCATTATTATTTTCCACATTTAAATTAACGGTACTGGTAGCCCCCAATACGATTCCTTGAGCGGTGGCCAATTGTTGAATATTATCTTTAATACTAGAAATCGTTTCATAACGACTATTCACCCAACCAGTACGCACCAAAGCCATTATTTTTCCTTTGTCACCAACAAACGAATCCAACGCCACTCCAACTACCCCAACCATGTTATCATTATTATCTTTTTTAGGATCATATTTCATAGCATAACCAGAACTAGAAGCAGTTACCAAAAGATCACCGCGATTGATAGCACCATTTTCGCCAGATACTTTCAGAGGTACCCGACCAACCATAGCCAATATTGCTGTATATTCAGTTTTACCATTTCCAACCACAATAGTTGGATTAGTCGAAACAACACCAGCCACTGTTTGTTGATTAGAGCTACCACTACGACGATACGTATCTGGATTTTCTTTATCTACTACTAGTACATCACCTGGTTCGACAATATCATCAGCGGCGATATCTACTCGCTCTGCCAAATCTCCTGGATTAGAAGAAGTGCCAAAAACAGCACTGGCAGCATAAATATTTCCTGAAGCACGCACATCACCATTAGCCATTACTGAAAATCTTGGATCATTATTAGAACGTAGGGAAAGCAAATATTTATCAGTTGAAGTGTCAAAATTTATTGCATTGAATATAAAAGCATGCGTATCATTGGTTTTAGATTCAAATAAAGCAGTGGCGTTAAATACTAGTTTATTCAAAACACTATTGAACATTGTAAATTCACCACTTAACGCTAAATTGTACGGAGTAACATCTGAGCCGACACTTAAAGTGGAACTGTCTGTATTTACAGTTAATGATTGATATAGCTGGTTTTGCCATCCAAGACTTACAAAGGCTACGATACTTCCTTCGCCACTACCAGAAAAATTTTCCATTGCAATACCAACTATCGGTACCTCACCAACAGCTTTGGCGGCCACACCATCAATATTAGATAGGGTGAGTTTGTCTCCAGAATTTATTTCACCATTAATGGAAGAAACTTTTGTTGGCACACGACCAGCCAACGCTACTTTTACCACACCCAAATTTTGGTTTGGATTAAACAGATCACCACCACCAAGCAAGAAACCTGGATTTGCAGAAACTATTCCAACTATATGACTACTTTCGCTAGCTAAACATTTCTTTACACCGGCTATCACAGTTGGGTCAGTACAAACAACATCACCGTCAGTTGGACAGGTGCCATTTGCAGTACACAACATATTTACTGGATACGTTTCGGCCAAATCAAGGGTTGTTGTACCGGACACATAAGATGTAGCACGAATAAATCCATTAACACCAATTGCTCCATTGCTAGTTGAACCAGCATCGATTAATAATTTATAAGAAAAAGTATTACCACCACCAAAAGACGATGTATTAATCTCAACATTTCCCGAAGAAGAAATACTAAATACACTAGAGTTGGTACTAGTAGCGATAGTAAATAATGGAGAGGCGGTGGATGAAACAAATATAGATATTGGACCATTGGAAATGATTCCGCCCGCACCAACACTTAAACTATTGCGTACAAAAAGGCTATTGCCAATATCAGAATTTTCCCAGACAGTCAGAGCGTTTGTGGATAAATTTCCAATATCAGCGGTGCTAATTTCTGCACCTTCTAAATCTAAGATTCCAAAACTATCATTGGTATTTCCACTAACATATGCATATTTACCAGCAAAGGCATATCCATGAGCACCGACAGTTGCTGATCCGTGTGCATACACACCGACTAATACTGGAGCTGCTTTATTGCTTATATCAACAACTAAAAGATTATTTACCGTACCAACATACGCATATTTGCCAGACACAAAGACACCAGAAGAAAATCCGTAACTATTATCAGCTAAACTTCCAACGATAGTCGGTGCGGTAGGATTAGAAACATCAATAATAGAAAGTACATTATCTAGATTACCAGTAACATAAGCATAACGACCAGACACATAAACTTTTTCACTGTCACCACCACCTCTAAGTGAGGTTGAAGAGACAAAACCAATTATATTTGGTGAACGCACATTAGATACATCTACTATTGTCAAAGTGCCAAAAACACTAAGAGATGTGTTATCAATAACATAGGCATATTTGCCAGCTACATAGACACCTTCTGTACTATTTAATTTTATTGTACTAGTTACTCTACCAGTAATAATTGGAACGGCAGGATTTTTAACATCAATTATCGTAAGACCACCGCCAGTATAACAGACTACATAAACATATTTTCCATCAGCGTAAAGACCAGCCGGATTATTTAATTTTGTCGCGTCGGTGACACTACTTATATATAAAGGAGAAGAGGGATTTGAAACATCAAATACATTCAAAGAACTATTTAATGTGCTTGGTACATAAACAAAATTCCCTGAACCAGCTATAGCAAAAGCAGTTCCAATAGTTGATGAAGCATAAAATCCAACTATTGCCGGACTAGTTTTTGTTTGAATATCTATTACCGACAAAGTGCCAGTTGAAGCAACTGCATACGCATAGTTTCCAGATACATAACTTCCATATATACCATCTAAAGTACTACTACTAACCGAACCTAATAAGCTAAGTGTTTTAGGATTATCTACTAATAATGTTCCATTATATAGATGTAGTTTAGCCTGTGGCGAAGAAGTGCCAATACCAACTTTGCCATCTCCCATAACAGATAAAATACTCGGCGTAGAGGTACCCACGCTAAACAGCGTACTAGTGCTTATAGTGGTAGATACCGTTACTGCGATTGCTCCGTTTGACAACAATCCACCCATACCTATATTTAATCCATTTTTAATAGATAAACTATTTCCTATATTTACATTTTCCCAAACCGTAAGATCATTAGTCGCAATATTACCAATATTAGCACTACTAATATCAGCACCTTTAATATCTAAAACATAAAGACCAGAAGTACCATTAGCCACATAGGCATTTTTACCAACTATCTTTAAGCCATTGCCATCATTAATCGGATATGTGCCTATCAAGGACCCATTAGATAAATTAAATACATAAAAAGTAGTTGCATCAGTTACATAGGCATATCTACCAGAAACATACACTCCTTGCGCCGATCCATTAGTAGACATAGAAGATATTTCAACTGGAACAGTTGGCACAGAAATATCATAGACGACTACTTTATTATCAAGTCCAGCCGCTAAATAAGCGTACCTACCAGAAACATACACATCACTAGAATTTGAAGTCCTGACGGTGGTAGAAGCAAGAACTGGATTAAGAGGATTATCAATATTTACAATGGACAATCCTCCACCACCAGTTTTAGCCATATAGGCATATTCACCGGAAATATATACTTTTACAGGGGCGACAGAAGAAAGCCGAGACGCCAAAATAGGATTTTTTGGGTTAGAAATATCGACAACTGTCAAACTAGATACATCCGCTACATAGGCATACTTACCAGAAATATAAACACTAGTTGCATTTCCTGCTGTATCATAAGAACCAACCAACACCGGCGTACTTGGAATAGATATATCAAAGATCAACAAACCGTCAGTATTATCTGCCACATAAGCATATTTTCCAGAAACTTTTACATCCCAAGCATTACCAGCAGTATTATAATAACCAATTAATGCCGGGTTCGAAGGGGCGGAAATTTCAAAAATTTCTAAACCACTAGTATCATCTGCCACATAAGCATATTTGCCAGAAACATCCACAGCATATACAGTCCCAGTAGTATTGTATGAACCAAGCAAAGTTGGATGTACAGGACTATCCACCAATAATGTTCCGTCATACAGATGTAATTTCTCTTGTGGACTTGAAGTTCCTATACCAACATAACCACCAAAGGTTGACGAGGCAAAAGTGGTGGTAGCTGTAAAAATATTCAATCCAGAAAATGTTTGATTACTGGCTAAAAAAGCCAAGGTGGAAGAATTGGAAATATCACTAACACTAATAGTGCTAGTAGCCCAAGTGCCACCAACCACTTTTACAAATCCAGTCCAACCTGAACTATTTTGTCCCGTTCCACCATACGCATTTGAAATGACCGATCCATTCCATGTGCCTGAAGTAATTGTACCAAAACTAGAATTACCAGTGACGCTGAGTAAGCCATTGATATAAATACCAGTAGAAGTAACATGATTTAAATTAAAATTACCACTATTATCGGAAACCGGAATATACGAGGAAGACTGCGGAGTAGAGCTCGCGCCTATACCATCTAAATATTTGGCATTTAATGCAAATGGACTGGCTGTAATTCTTTTACGAGGACTAAGATTTTCTCCTCCAACTGTTATTTGCAAATAAACAGTTTGATTATCTTTAAATATTACTGGATCAATCGAATTGGTGCCAGTATCCCCTAAATCAATTGTAAAAAAACCGTCGTTGACAGTAGTGCTTACGGTCGATGGTGAGCTGGTAGAACCAGCGGCAGAATATAATGCATTGCCGCTACTAACTGCATCATACAAAACATATTTTATCGCCTGCGTAGTAGTAACTGCCGCACCACCATTTAATAATTTTCCTTGATAAGTAATAACACTTGGAGAACTGGCTGCTTTAGCAAAATTTAAGTATCCAAAAATTGTCATTAAAAATGCAGAAAATAAAACTAATCCAAAATATAAAAAAATATTGGATTTTTTTTCCTTAAATTGATTCTCTACAGAAACATCCATAAAAAAATTCTACCACTATTATACTACTTTTTCATTATTTTTAGAATAAAAATGTGCATAACTAACTATCATTTTTTCTTTAAATTTACATCTTTAGCGATCGTCTCCGCTTCTTTACCTTTAAGATCAATAATTTCAGTTTTTAGCGATTCATAACCATCACGATCATAAGCTACATAGTATTGGTTATCTCCAGCCATAAAATAATATTTTCCATCTGGTCCAGTGATTTCAGTAGCAACTAATTTGTTAAATTTAGAATCAAATAAACGTGCAACTACTCTAGATAATGGTTTTTTTGTTTGATCATCATAGATGATACCCCAACCCTTGGCTACTGGTGGCTTTGCTAAACGTTTAAAAGCAAATGTCATAGACAAATGTATCCCAAGTAACACCCACATATACCAAACAGGGGAAATATAAAGCGACCCAAGAGTAATCAAAAGTCCTATCCAAGAAACAGCGCCCTGTACTCTTCGCATCATTTTATTCACTATCAATCGCAATGGGGTTTTCAATTTTTGACCCGCCGGATCAAGTGGAATATTTGCAGTAATTATCGAACCTTTAGCAGACACTCTTATCTCTTCACCGTGATATATATCTATGCGTTGTCCATCCGTTTGAAAGCCTTTTAATAAAGAGGTAGGAAATATGAACGTCCCTTTTTTAACTTCCAAACGATAGCGTCCAGCATTAGTTGAGAAAAAATACCGACCATCAGAACTAGTTACTTTGGTTTGAACCAATTTTCCAGTATCTAAATTAAATAGACGAACCAAAGCCAAATCTACCGGTAATTTACTCAAAGAGTTATAAACTGTACCCCATTTTTCACGCTTGCCACGTCCCAATAATAATAATGGTTGCAAAAACAAAAAGCGTAATAATGGCAAAATATCCGCCCACGATACCAAAGCGACCGTACCAACCGCCGCTACACCTACTGCAGTTGGTGCTACCACTGTATTAGCTATTTGTTTTACAACCGGATCAGCAGCTATTTCCTGAACTACTACTATTGCATTTTCCAATTGTTTAGTAGCAATAGCTGTTACAGCAGCGGTCTTTTCAGCAATATTTTTAGCTACATTAATAGCATTTTTAGCAATTGAAGCATTTGGATCAATGACATCTTGAATTTTTGGTGGAATAGCAACTAAACTAATTGAAGTATTAACAATGTTATTATCTGTTGTAAAAAATTGACCACTATATTCATAAAATTTATCTTTTTTAGCAGTTATATAAAACCGACCATTTGGAACCATCCAACCAACCAAGCTATTACCACTGGTTATCTGCGGATTTTTTTGACCATAAATTTGAGCTGGGAAAATATCTCCATTTTCTTTATGTAAAGTAACTTCCACTCCAACTAAACTTTTATTTTGTCCATCAGTTATCTGCCCTAAGTCAATTGCTTGTAAATCAACACCCAGAGAATCAAATTGATCTGCTCCATAATTTATTTCTATATAAGCCTGACTTTTACCACTTTGGGGAAATAGAATATCCGCATAATAAGTATTATTAGAGTTATCTAAACTAAATTGATGTTGGTCAGTATCGCCAACTCGTAAAATTAAACTTTTAGGTTCGCCAATCAGCGAGGTCTTTTTTATTCCCACACTCAAATTACTACCCGCCAAACCTGAAATTGTTTTATTTTTAATAGATAATTCAATTTGATGACTACCGGCAAAAAACTTTAATTTATCTAATGATAATTTTTCAAATTCTGGTACCGTTGCTACTGGTGAATTATATTCATCGTTATCCTGCAAACTAACACATCCTGGATCAACCGGAAAATCTACCAAACCATCATTATCATTATCTTTTCCATCGTTACAGACTGGGATACTCCCACCGACCAAAATTGGAGCTATTACTACGGGGGTTGGAGGTTCGTTTGGTGGATTAACAACTATCGCAGAATCAATTTTCCCCTGAACAAAATTACCAGAACTAAAATTATTTGATGTATCGTAAGAAAATACTGTATAAAAATAGTTAAAACCAGCTAGCACCAAATTATCATTTGTAGTTTCACCGTTTCCACTATATACCACAGTTGCTCCATTGTCATTTGGACCAGAAGCATGGATACCAATCTTTCTCAAAATCTTAACCCCTACAAAATCTGGAGCAAAAAATGATGATGGATTTTTCCAAGTTAAAGTAAATGAATTTTGTACTATAGAAATTTGCAGATTGGAAACATCTGGTGGCGATGTAGTATCCGCTAAAGTTTTAAAATTTAAGATAGTAGTACTAGTACTATTCAAATTAACATCAGTAGCAATAATTTGATAATAATGAGTTTTATTTGGCGATAAACCGAGCAGCGTAACTACATGACTAATTGCTGGGGTCTGTCCTTCGGAAGCATTACTTCCCAAAGACATTGTTTCTCCATAATTTATTTGGACAGTAGTATTTTTATCAGTATCAAAAGTCACTATCGCTGAATTAACCCCAGGGGTCACGATTACATTAGAAATCACTGGATTTAAGGTCGGTGAAATATAAACCGCTGTCTTAAAACTACCAGTAAAATTAGAACTATTATTACTAGTATCAACCACTGTAATTTTGAAAAAATAGACTGTATTCGTGGTTAATCCAGATAAACTCACCACATAACTACCGCCAGGTGCGGCTGTCAAACCATAAGCTAAAGTAGTACCATAATCAAAAGTTACGGATGATATTCCTTTATTATCACTAGCGTTCCAGGTGACTGATGCGGTGGTAAAGGTTGTGCTAGAGGCAACGCTGGAAATGGTTGGCGGGGTGGTGTCGGATACAATAGGTGGCGTAGAACCACTACCACCGCTACCTGGTATAACCAACTGCACATTAATATTTTTATTTTCTGTCGCCGCTTTTGCTGAATAAAAAAACAATCCATTTAAAAATAAAACAGCCAACAGAAAAAATATTTTTTTATTCCACCACTTCATGTTTATTTTTTTTATATATAAAAAATAATAAAATTAAAACTATGACCACACCAACCAAACACAGAAACCAAACTGGCCAATACCAAAAATTTATACTACCAATTATCTGTTGATTCGTTAGCCCATAATTAATAACAATTATAGATCGATACCGCCCTGGCCAAATTAATTTACTAATAGTATCTGGATGAATTTCAGCGCTACGATTTGATTGAGCAAATAATTTATTTCCTAAGTTAATGGGGCTTGAATCAATAATTTTATCTCTAAAATCATAAGTTTGCACATTAGCCTTCAATGATAGATCAATATTACCAATATTTTTTACTTGCAAAAAATAGACTAAATTTTTATTAAAAAAATATTTTTTAACCGGATAAAATTGATCCAAGGCCAAAGCTTCGTTAGCTATACCAGCAACTTGTAAAACTACAATTGTCATTAATCGTCCCCCGATATTTTGATTATTATTTTCCTGTGCGCCAAGCCCCAAATAATGGGCTCCCGGAGGAGTATTTTTGGGGATAGAAATCGTAAAGACAAAATCTTTATTTTCGTTACTTTTTAAAATTGTTTTTTCATTTTTAAATTTTACCCAATTTTCAGCCACATCACTATTTGATTTAAAAATCGGTCTACCCTGATTATCTTGTTGCACTCCTACAATTACCGCTTGATACTCTTTATCTGTATTTGAATCATTTTTTACAGTTACCATCAAATCCTGACTATCACCAATATCTAAACTAATAGTATATTTTAAAGGACTAATTGAAAAAGCACTGACCGAAGTAACTGACAAAAAAGACAGCACAACCAATACACTTACTAAAATTTTATTCTTTATCAACATAATCAAATATTAGCCGCTGCCGTTAAAGTAATATTTTGGGATAATGAAGCGGCTGCAGCTCCTGATGATCTTACAGCTTTAAAAGTTAAGGTAGTAGTGTCAAAAGAAGCTGGAACTGAAACTGAAGACATTACTAACCCATTAATTATCGCAGTATCGTTGGAATAGGCTATGTGAGATCCACTTACTGCTAAACCATATTCTGACATATTTCCAGCACCATCCACTATTCCGTCCGTCACGGCCGTCAATGAACTGCCACTAACTCCAGAAACTGATAAAGTATAACCAGTGACAGAATTGGTATCTACGACCGCAACAATATTACTGCTAGCTACCACACCAGCTGAAGATAAAGTTCCAAAATCAATATTACTTCCATCAAGAGTTAGACTTAAGCGACCAATCTCAGCTGCCTGATAGCCAGCTCGAACCTGATAACTAGTGCTGGTGCTAATTCCAACCGAATAACCACCCAATGAATCCTGCAAATTATAGCTCGTACTCGTGCCAACCCCACCACCAAAATCTATACTATCGGCATATATATAATAATTGGTAGAAGACATCGCCGCTAGAACTACGCTAGGTACAACTAAGGCCATAATGATTAGCAAGATAACAAATCTATTACTTTGCATAATTATTTTTTAACTTGGATTTCCCCAACCATTTTCTTTATTTTATCAATAATATTTTTATTATTAGGGTTCAGATCTTTTACTTTATAATAATATTGTAAAGCAGTACTTTTATCACCCCTAGTTTCATATAACAAACCAAGACTATAAAGCGCATTGGAATAATTTGGCTGGATACTAACAACTTTACTCCAAATTTTTTCAGCTAAATCTCGATCACCAGTTCTATTGCGATTATATAATAAGCGGCCATAATTATATAAAGTTTCTGGATCAGACTGATTTTGGCTAACTATTTTATCATAAACCTCAATCGCTTTATCATTTTTTTGAGTTTGTTCATAGGCGTTAGATAGCCCAATATATGCACCAAAATAATTATTCTTTAATTCAATTGCCTTTTCGTAATTTTTAATAGCATCATCCCACTTACCCATAGTCCCATAATTATTTCCCAAACGCCACCAATGTGTTGGGTTGGTTGGTTCTAAATCTCTAGCTTGTTGCAGAGATTTTAATGCCCACTCCCGCGCTTCTGGCACCAAAGCAGAAGCATTTTCATACATGGTGGCCAAATTTTCCCATAGAATTACCGACTTAGGGGACAAATCGGTTGCATATTTGGCCTCATTTACGGCCTTAGCCATAATAGAGCTAATAGCTTGTACATCTGGAGAAGACTGCTTACTAATATCTACCGCCTGATTCAAATAAATTTGCGCCAAAGCAGAATGATAAACATCGGAGTTCGGCCTTTTAATCAAAGCATCATTAATAAAAATTTCTGCCGTCTTGCTATTACCACTTAAAATAGCTTTAGCATAAGCTACCTCACCCAGATATAATCTAGCACCCCAAACAGTAATCATTACCAACCCAGTCATAACTACGATTAAACCAAAGGAAAAAGATAAGCTATATTGAGGAGTATCTTCGAGTGTCCATTCTTTTTCATGAGTAAAATGTCGATTATAAAATGAAAAACCAACGACTAATAAAGCTAACATAAACCACCAAGTCAACCACAATACTTGACTATAAAAAACTAAACACAAACCAATAGTTAAAACTACAAAAGCAATGGTAACTAAAAATGATTCAAATAAAATACTGTCTTTTTTAAAATTCTGTTCCGATGAAGCGGCAAAACGAATTTTGTTCCAAACTTCAAAAACGTGACCAAGCGTTAAAAGTATCAAAAATATGAAAGCACAAATAAACAAAATTCCGCCTTCAGACAAGATACTAAGTATACTATTAAAAGGTTGATTAAAACGCAGCGACCAAGCAACTGGGTCAGAATTAAAAGAAATACTCCTAAATTGAGAAAAATCTACACCAAAAGTCCCCAAACCGCTACCCACAAAAAAATCTTTAATACTAGAAAAAATAGTGGCATAAGCAACCGACCAAGAAGGACTAAAACCAAGAGCCACTTCAGTTGGTACTGGCATCTGAATAAAATTTGGCGTACCAAAAACTATAAATATAATAGTAAACACCAATAGAGCAAATAATGCTGACATCCATCCCAAATGAACTTCTCGAATAAAGCTAATACCAAACATCAATAATAAAATGAGCGCGATTAGCAATATTATCCATAATATTTTAAAACTCAACATCACTAATACCCCTAAAGACAAAATACCAATTACAAATGACCAAATAATTCGGCCAAAATTTAAATTCTTTTTTATTAACTGGCCAAAAGATAAAACCAATAAACCCACTGCCCAAACACCAAAAACACTATTGATAGAATCTACAGTATTCCAAGATGGCCCAATTAATTTTATTAAGATTTTTATTTTAAATACAATCATTAATATAAACACTACTAACGAAACTAACCCTACCGCCAATAGCGCGTCCAAAATACCACGCCATAGTTTCTCTGTTTTTATAAAATTGGCTACAATATAATAAAAACCAAAAAATAAAACTAATAAAACAAAATTTAAAGTAAAGTATTCCGCTCGGCCAAAAAAACTATCATAAACGTTGGCCGAAAATATTGCCGATAATAATCCAACTGCTCCCATGGTTAATATCGGAACATCAATCATGGTTTTGGTAAATTGGATTTTTTTAGTAAAAATAAATTTTGAAATCCACAGCAATATATTTAAAAGTACTAAACCACCAAACACATACTGTTTTGGTATGATATAAAAATTATTAAGATTTTTGTCTAAAAATAAGGGGACTAGTACTATATTTAAAATCAAAAATATATATGAAAATATATCTATTATTTTACTAATACGCGATTGACTAATCATAAAAAATCATACTTTAAAAAAATATTTTTACCATCGATATTATACCACAAAAAGTTATTCACAACAATTAGAAAACTTTACTTTTTTTTAAACTTTTTTTAAAAAAAATTATGTTAATTTACTAAATTTTAAAACTTTCTTATAATAAGCATTGCCAATTTAATAGCAATACAAAAAATTAATTCAAAATCAAATGTTTCACAGGAAACATTTGATTTTCTTAATCAGGAATTATAAATAATAAAAAAATCAACTTTTTAACAGATGACTATAATTAACAAACAGAATAACTTGCATAAAATTTAACTAACTATTAATTTTATTACTAAGTTTGCCAATTTTGTCACTTTGCAGATCAAAAATTTTATAGATAGCTGCTCTAATCAACGTTTTTATACTTTCCTCCAATATCCAAATATTAAGAATACGCCTACATATATGTATAAATAAGTACACATACACGTCTTTAATAAATTTCTCTTAAAATGTTTCCTGTGAAACATTCCACTGCTATTACCATTAATATCATTAAAATAAGATTAAATGGCTAGTAAAATGTTTCACAGGAAACATTTTAAAGAAAATACTAATATTAGCCATTTATAAATAAATTTGTATAGACTAGTGTATACAAATATCCACTTTTATATTAACTTATACCCAAAGTTATCCACATTATAATAAACAAAAAATAGGCCTTTAACCTATTTTTACCACAGCAATGCTAATATTGTGTTTTCTAGTGCCCCCAGCATGAATCGAACACACATTTTGCCCTTAGGACGGGCCTGTTCTATCCATTGAACTATAGGGGCGATGAGAAGATTGTCGTTATTTTACAATAATTTTAAGCAATTTGCAAGAGTACGTATTGATAATCCTGCTCAAAAGTGCTAATATAGCTTAACTTAATCAAAAAAATATGGAAATGATCATTTTTTCAGTAATTATCGTTATTCTCACAATAATACTAATTGTTTTTTATAACAAACTAAAAGATCTTAGTGAACCAAAAGAAAATGGCGATCTGTTTGTAATGCTACAATCCCAAATCCAAGATCTGGGTAGACAATTTGAACAAAAAATAGGTGAGACCCATAAAACCATGACAGACAATCAAACTTCTATGCATACGGCCATCCAAAGTCAATTTGGTCAAAGCGCAAAAATTATATCTGATGTTACTGAAAAGTTGACCAAACTAGATGAAACTAACAAACAAGTGATGAATTTTGCTGTTCAACTGCAAGGACTAGAGGATATTCTACAAAATCCAAAACAGCGCGGCATACTAGGAGAATATTATTTAGAAAATGTTTTGTTAAATGTTTTACCACCAGGCTCATTTCAGATGCAATACAAATTTAATGATGGTGATATTGTTGATGCCGTCGTGTTTGTAAAAGATAAAGTCATACCAATTGACTCCAAGTTTAGTTTGGAAAACTACAACCGAGCTGTTAGTGAAAAAGATCCCGCACGTAAAATAGAATTTGAAAATATTTTTAAAAATGACTTAAAAAATCGTATTAACGAAACTAGTAAGTATATAAAACCAAAAGAAGGAACAATGGATTTTGCTTTTATGTTTATTCCTTCCGAAGGAATTTATTATGATTTGCTTATCAATCAGGTCGGTTCTTTGAAAACCAACACTCACGATCTTATCGAATATGCTTTTAAAGAAAAACATGTGATTATTGTTTCACCAACTTCTTTTTTAGCTTATTTGCAAACCGTGCTACAGGGATTACGTGCATTACAAATAGAGGAATCAGCCAAAGAAATTCGACAACGAGTCGAGGAATTGGGAAAACATTTATTAGCTTACGATGAATATCTAAAAAAATTGGGCAACAACCTTTCCACGACAGTAAATAGTTACAATGCGGCCAACAAAGAATTTGTTAAAATCGATAAAGACGTGGTGAAAATTGCCGGCGGTGAAAAAAAATCGAGTCACTCTTGATAGAGAAACCCGATTCAGAAGAATAAACTAAATACAAATTATCCTAAACTTTATCTTTCGCTTATTTCAATTGATTTGATTATTGTCGGAACAACCGGTTTGGAATTTTCCCCAAAACCACCGGACTCAACTTTACTTTCCGCAATCTTATCTACTGTTTCCATTCCGCTAACTACATGACCAAAAATTGTGTAGTTTTTTGGTAGTGGATAATCGGCATGCATTACAAAGAACTGACTGCCATTAGTATTTGGGCCAGAATTTGCCATCGCTACCGTACCACGTAAATACTCGCCATCAAATGTTTCATCAGCAAATTTATAACCTGGGCCACCAGTTCCATTGCCTACTGGATCACCACCTTGGATCATAAAACCTTTTATTACACGATGAAAAATTGTTTTATCATAAAATCCTTTTTTGGCTAAAGTAACAAAATTTTCGACTGTTTTTGGTGTCTGATCCTTGTTGAAATTTATAGTAAAATCTCCAAGGCTAGTATGCAAAACCGCAGTATATTGTTTGTTGGCATCGAATTGAACCATAGAATTATTTTTATTTGAATTATTAATTATTTTTTTAATAGTGGCGGTGCTAACATCAGAATCATTCTTTACCTTTATTTTATCAATAGAAATTTCTGTGGCTACGTTTACTTTAATCGAATCATCAGTAGAAACTTTATCCTGTTCAACATTATTTAAATTTAATTTTTGATCTTCGGTCTTTACTGAACAGCCTGCCATAAATGGAAGCAATAGAACTAACAAAATTATTATCTGTTTATTTTTCATAGCCATATTTAATATTATTAAAAAATATTTTTTAATTGCTTTCTTAATATCTGCCAATTGGGAACGGTTTGTGAAACTAATAACCAAAATTTTTTACCATGGTTCATCTCTTGCAAATGAGACAGCTCGTGCGCGACTACATAAGTAGCTAGATCATCTGATAGATAGATTAATTTATAATTAAAATTTAGATTACCACTTTTAGAACAGCTTCCCCAACGACTAGTAATGTTTTTGATTATCACCTTATTATACCTGAAATTGTAGGTATTATTCAACAGGAGCAATTTTTCACGCACTAAATGTAATGCACGACTTTTATTAAGCAAAAAATCTTTGCGTCCAACAGGAAAAATGCTTTTTGATTCTTTTTCTTTATAATGCGCAATTTTTTCTAAAATCCAATCAGCATGTTGCAATAAAAAATCTTTTATTTTAGATTCTGGGAAAAATACTGGGGTAGTGATACTGATTTTACCACCAAAAGATATTGCCAAGCGAATACGACGTGAATGACGCAAACGACGATGTTGATATTCCAATTCCCTGTCTTTTAATGTTATTATTTTCTTCATCTGTTTAAAAAACTAATAAAATTATACCAACCATAATAATTAAAAAGGCTAAAAATTTAATCAGCAAGTCTTTTTTATCAACTGATTCTTCTATTAGATTTGGGAAAATTTTGGCAGTGATAATCGCTAAACAGAAGACAAAAAGTACCTGGAAACCTTCAAACGCATAGACTAGTGCACCTGGTTTTAAAGATAATGCCCATTGGTTGAGAACTAACCCAATATTGCCAATAACCACAATGCCAAAAAATAATATAAAAAAACTTATACTATTTGATCTAAGCGTTTGCCAAAAATCTTGTCTAATTTTTTTAAAAAAGAAAGAAACATTAATTGCGATGGCATCAAAAACAATCACCCAGAAAAAAATGGTTGGAAAGGCAGTTGTTTTAGACAAATACCGTACTACTAAAGCATAGGCTGCGTATAATCCGCATGACAACAACATCAACCAAAAGGCGGGGGAAACTTTAAATGATAAATTATTTTTTTTAATAGAAGCGACAATAGCACCAGTTAATAAGAAAATCATAGCGATAAATTCGATCACAGAAAGTTTATCACCAATTATCACCCATCCTAAAATTAAACTAAAAATAGGAATAGTATTCCACAAAATATTAATACGGGTAACTTCCTCGATCTCCATCGCTTTTATGTAAGGTATGCCAGCTAATGTATAAAATAAACTAGCCAATAATAGCCACCACATTGTGCCACTTGATGGTAAAATAATATATTTAGCATCAACAAAAGGTAACACAAAAATACTTAAAATCGATATCAAAATCAAAAAAACATACGGATTTTTAATTTTTGACCCGATTACTATTTTTGTATAAACATTTTCTATCGCCCAAGCAAAATGCGAAGCTAAAACTAATAGAATCCAAGACATAATTTCATTAAAATAAAAAACAATCATCTAAACACCAATTTTCCAAACATTTTTTTCTAAAAAAGCTTCAACAGTTTGTCGAGTGGCTTTATTGATAAGGTTGGAATGAGAAAGTTTATTATTTTTTGCATAATCAACTAATGTGATAATTTTTTTACCTTCCAAGTACGCTAATCGTTTGTAATAACTATTGGTAACCGCCCTACCTACTATTTCTTCCATTATAGTGGTGGCACCTTTTTCATCAAACTCTTTAAATGCTTCATAATATTTTTTTCTGTCAATGAATTTTATATTTATCGGCACAAATCCTTCTCGTATTAATAAATAATTATTTATGACACGCCCGATACGGCCATTCCCATCGCAAAATGGATGGGTGTATTCAAAAATAAGATGTAATTTTGCAATTCTTTTAATAATATTTTCATAATTTGCAGCATTATATTCGGACAACATTTTTTCCAAACGATCCACGATTTCTTTGGGGTTAGGCGCAATATGACTACCAACACGTACAAATTCATTATTATTTCTAAATCTCCCAGCAATCTCGTCACGAATATTTGAAATTAACATTTTATGAAGCGACAAAATTACTTCGAGAGAAAGTTCCTGTTCTTTGGCTCTAGTATTTATATATGAGACAACTCGTGCCAAATTTTTGACTTCAAAAATTTCTCGTTCAGTAATATATCTATCCAAATCAATTTGCAAAAGTATTTTTTCGGTCTCTTCTAGCGTCAATGTGCTATTTTCTATAGCGTTTGAATTATACACTTGTTCAGCAACTTCTGTTTCGGCAATAAGCTGAAGCAACGCCTCTTTACCGGTAGACGTTTTATAGAACCTCTCACGAAGAGAATTCACCTTATTAAAAACATTGAGTATTTTAGCCATATGTCAATATTATACACTATTTTCACGGTTTTGTCAACATAAACGTGAAAATTCGTCTAATAATGGTAACTTTCACGGTTTTGGATTATTAAATACATCCAATTAGCAAGGTTAGAACCGAAGATTTATGGCTATGATTAGAACAAAAAGAAGCTCTAAATAAGCTTCATTTCTCTTGGCGGAGAGGGTGAGATTCGAACTCACGAGGCCTTGCAGCCTACCGCTTTTCGAGAGCGGCACCTTCAACCAACTCAGACACCTCTCCAATGCAGATAAATAATACTAAAAAAGAATGGATTTGTCCATTACCACTCTATTCCTCTTTTCCCATGTTTTCTTAAATATTCATTACATTTAGAAAAATGTTTACAGCCAAAAAAACCAGAGTAGGCTGACAATGGTGAAGGATGCGGTGCCTCCAAAATCAAATGTTTTTTACTATCAATCAACGTCTTTTTACTTCTAGCATAACTCCCCCAAAGCATAAAAACGACGTGCTCTCGTTTATCGGAAATCGTTTTAACGACCATATCGGTAAGCTCTTCCCAACCCTTTTCTCGATGTGAAGCCGGATTATTGGCCACTACAGTTAGAATAGCGTTTAAAAGTAAGACACCTTGTTTGGCCCATGATATCAAATTCCCAGTTGTAAGATCTTTTCTTATCCCCAAATCATTTTGTATTTCTTTGTAAATATTTTGTAGTGACGGTGGCACCTTAACATTTTCCGGTACAGAAAAACTGAGACCATGTGCTTGATTTTCACCATGATAAGGATCTTGGCCCAAAATTACCACCTGAACATTGGAAAAAGTGGTTAACCAAAAGGCTCTAAAAATATCCTGCGGTTTTGGGTAGATAGATTTTTTAACATATTCTTCACGCACAAAATCAGCCAATTTCTGAAAACGTTCCGAAGAAAAATAATCCTGTAATATTTTCGCCCATTCTGGCTCAATATCTACCTGTTTTGACATAGTTGTAATAAAATTATTATTATATATTATTCTATCATGAATGATTGTTTAGACAAAATTACAAAGTGAGAAACAAAAAAATATTTTAAACACAAAGACCCTCGCTCGGACATCCACTTTTTCAAGTGAACACCGAGACGAGGGTCTAAGAAACCAAGGACCGGACATACGACACCGAAGTGCCGAGAATCCGAATGACCAAAGTTTCTTACTCGCAAGCGACGAGAACGCCGGCGAGTGGAAAAAGTCGATCGCGGAGAGCGCCCAGGTGGACGTACGGACGACCACCCTGGATGAAAGCAAACGGCGCAAAGACGACATCTTCCGCGTCCACCACCCGAGCATTCTCGCTGATTGCAAGAACGCACCACCATTTTTTCATCTCCTTGGGATGATTTTGAAGGACGTCGGCGAGATCGCCAACGTTCCCGAGAGTAAACCCAGCAGTCGTGAGACGCACGGCGGCTTGTTCGCCCGTCTCGTTACTGAGACACGGTTCCACCCGTAAATTCACACCAGTGCCATTGACCCAGTTGCACTTCTCGAAGAGCGACTGGAGGTTCTCACTAGAATCGGCGGCGCCACATTTGCCTTTTATTGCCAGGTTGAACTGGCCGGTTGTATTTTTCATCGTATACACTCCTGCTCACAGGTAATCCACCCCAACGAAAGACACTACCAGTGTCTAACCCCAAAATGGTACGCCTATAAGCACAACAGACTAGAAACAATTTCCAGCCTTCTTTCTATCTTATTTAGCTTAAATAAGGCAAAAAGAAAACTAGTAATAATATTAAAGAATGGATTATTTGGCTAGAATAACAAGTGAGTATAGCATAAAATGATGATTTTGTCAATAATATGTCCTGTAAAGATGTTCTAACTGCATATTTATGGCTATGCTTAAAGAAAAAGCGACGCACTTGCGTCGCTCAATCTGTCTTGGCGGTGTGTGATTGACGTTATCAGAACTAATGTTACAACCTCTCCATGACAACTTAAAATTCCTCATCTGCGCGCTTTAGGTAATTCGCTGTAATTATGATACCAGCTTTTGCATTTTTAGAACACCGTTTACATCAATAATCTGTATATTTTTATCTTTTATGAAATCCCTAACGCCTTGACTAACTCCGCCTAGACTAATAATAATTCCTTGCGTTACCCCAGCGGATTGCATTGCTCCATACAGATCTCTAGCGACATGAGGCCCAACTTGTTTTTTATGCGCCTTGCATTGTACAAATATTTTGAAATCATTATCAGCTGTAAGTATTAAATCAATACCGCCGTCCCCAGTGCTTTTTGTCTTAATGACCGATGAAAAATGTCCAGATTTTTGAAACAATTTTGAAACAGCTTCCTCAAATTCAAAACCTCCTAATGAGAACCAATATCCCGCTTCAGCCTTTTTTGCTTCTAAAAGTTTTTCTTTCTTCGCATCTTCCAAGACTTCCTCGTAAGTGTTTAAAGCTTTTAAATATTTTGAATAACGCATGCCAAGTGGGTCCATTTTCTTATTAGGAAAAACTAAACTTCCAACAAGTAGCCCAATTATTGGTAAATTTAAATCAAGCCTTTTCCTTCGATTTTCAAGTTGTTCATTAAGGACTGCGGTCTTCTGATTCTTTTCATACGCTATTTGGGCCATTTTTAACTGTTCAGGATCATATAGCTGAAAATTCTCAGCAATAGGCTGTTTTAAGTCTTGCCCTAGTATGGTTCTCTGGTCCATCTTTCGTAATTCTTGTATGAAATCCGAAAAAACATCGTCTTTTAGTTTATCGCCATTATTCATATTGACTAAAATTTGTTAATAGAAATTATGATCGGGGTTATAACGCTCCCCCTACAATATTAATTTCCATGGTTTTGTATGTGGTACGACAAGTCTAATCACGTCATTATAAAATCTCAAATTCTAAATTAGACAATCCTAAGCCTTCCAATAATATCTGGTTTATTTTAAATGTCGCTTGATTCGCTTTTATTGGGTCATCCGCTAGATCAACAAGCTTTATATTAATACGCCTACTAACCTCAAAAAGTATGTTTTGTAGGTTATTTATTTTATCTGGAGGATAGTCGTTTTCTATAGAGGCTTCAATATCAGTTAAACTTTTTGAAAAATCTTCTGCTATTTTATGAATCACTGCTCGCCGATATTTATTAAAATTGTTCAAAGGTAGGAATATAGTATCACCTTTAATATATTTTTCTAGAATCTTTATCAATGCACCTAGAGGAATATCTGTTTTAATGTTTTTTTCTGTGGTGTTATGGACTTTGGCTCTAAGCTTTTCTGCGCTGTCTATAACTCCCTTTAGGGTCTGCTCCATTCTTTGTGATTGAATTAAGAAATAGCCAAGATTGTATCCTTTTCTAAAATACTCATCATATCGACGTGTTAGTTCATTGCTTCGAATCAAAGTGTTCAATAACTGTATGAGAACAATCTTGTATTCGTAGGCGATGCTTTTATCGGCTTCAGTCTGTTGCAACAACGCACGAAGCCCTTCTAGTCTATTCACAGGTTTTTATATTAAAAAGGGCTTCTAAATTTAGAATTATAGAGTCCTGCCGATATTGTATATTCAATACGGTGTGTCGTCAACGGCATTCGAACTGGGGTATAGCTAAGATTGACTATCCATGGTACGAATTTCTTTTTCAAATAATTTCCGAATTAAATCCCAATCTATTCTATTAACCCTAGCTCCCGACGGATGAATCACTGCAAATAGTTTATACTTGCCGAATTCTGCCCTTACTGCCATCCGTCCACCATTAGATTTCCGCGTATATAAAACAGCTTCATTTTGTACAGAACCAAAAATATCTTTTAATCGATCATACGTCTCAATACCCAGAACCAAAATTCTTTGCGGTCGAAGTGTCTCGATCATTTCTTTTACTTTAGAAAAGCTAAATTCTTCCATCTTAATCCTCGTCTGCTGAGGTATATTTTGTCTCCAAATACTAATTGTAGGCGCACGGAAAAATATTAAAGGGAATACCACACTGCTCTTAAGAAGATCCAACCCTCCATCAAAATCAAAGAAACTTCTTACCCTTCGTGCCATTGGATAGACACCTAGTAGATATTCGTTGGAATTTGGTAATTGAAAATTACTTTCTTCAAAGGCGGCTCTATTCTCTTGCGCAAAATCTTCTTCAGTACCGCCCGGCTGATAGCTAATAATCATTAACGGAGGATCAACAACGACTGGTGAATAAAACACTTTAATGCCGTGCCTCCAAAAAGAATATTTATTTTTGTATTCCGAATAGACATCTTTTGTTATATTTTCTGCCCATGTTTTTACGTTCATCATTTTCGGAAATTCAATGGGTAATTTACTAAGTTTATCACAAAAAATTTTTCCAAAACTGCCTTCGCAAATATCCTTATCATTTAACATCGTTTCCTTTACTTTCATCCAGTTTGCGCCAAAAAAATTCTGTTTCTCGAAAAACTCTTTGAAATCTTGCGCAAAAAATTCAGAAAATTTTTCAAAAGTAGTAAGTCCTCCCGCACGTTGTGCGATATCCCACGGCCTAGCGTTTATATTAGTAATGCCATATTCAATTTTAGGATATAAGGTAATTGATTGAAAGTTTTTATATTCACTTTTGAAATAGGTGTACATTACTTGATCGATAAGAACAGTAAAGGCGAGGCAATACAAAAATCGCATATTATGCCAAGGATCGGTTTTGACATGAGACATAGTATTTTCATTCAAATCTTGAATTGGAATATAAACACCCTCGCCAGGATGTTGATAAGTCATTTTTGATTTTGCCATAAATTCGGCAAAATCGTTGCGAAAATTTTTATAGTAGTAATCTTTGGGTTCCATATTATTATTTTCCTTCCATTATTGTTACTAATCTACCAAGCACATTGATAGTGCCTCTTTTCTTTTCTAATTTTTCCTTTGGAAACAATTCTTTATATCTATTAACATCTCCCCGTCTTTGTTTAGCAATATATTTTGATTCAAATTCACTTTTACAAAATGCCGAATTGCTTTGAGTATTTGCGCCTAAAATATTTAACAACAGAAATTCTAAGCATGGTGTATTTTCAATCATCTCAATACCTCTATTCTTAGCTTCTTGTCTAGCTTTTTTCATTTCTTCTGCGGATTTATCATTATCCAGAACAACAATTTTTCTATCAAAAGCACCTGGTATTTTAGACGCATCAACTACTATACTCTTAGCATCTCCACCTTTGCCTTTTCTAATAGTGATGGCAACATTACAATCACAAGCATAAATACTCTTTAAATATTTTAAGAACATCTCTTCTCCGAGACCCTCCCCAAAAATTAAAAGTGTTTTACTGGCATGGCGTCTCTTTATTTTAAATGGATTAGTGCGGGACATAAAATTTTGGCACATTAAAGTTTAGGAATAGCGCCGTATGCCCCTGCTATATATTTTGAATAGTAATTATCATCTGCTCGTACTCCCGTTACATCATCTAATCGCCAAGCCTCACTTTTACCCTCACTATTTTTTTCGATTAGAATAATTTGATATTTATCAAGGCTATTTAAAATACGATGACTATGCGTACTAAATAGCAATTGTGCATTTTTAGGATTAGTATCAGGCTGAACAAACAAATCAAATAATGTTGAAACAATCTCTGGGTGTAAATTGACATCAAATTCATCTAAGACAACTACACCGCCATTTGATAGGGCAACTAATATGGATTTTAATAATATAAATAATTGCTTTGTACCAGATGATTCATATTCCATTGGCAAAAATTCGGTACGACCACTAAAAGAGTGCACTACTTTTACATTTAGTGAAAATCCTTTTTCCTTCTTCTCTTTCTTGATATTAAAGGAATTTAAACCAAGGTCAAATTGAGATAACAATTTTTCCGCTTCTTTTTTAATTTTTTCATTATCAGATTCGCTGTAAAAATCTAACACTCCCAACAATTGTCGCATTGAGTCTGCTACGAGATGGTCGCCTAACCAACCAGCCTCCACAACATTTGTTTCGACTTTCTGCCAATAATCTAAAATCTCTTGACTTTCCTTATGATTAAATCGCACGGCTACACTCACAACACTAGCGTTTGGGCGAAGGGAGTTGCTAAATTCTTTCGGTAAATTAAAATTTTTATCATCCAATTCATACTTTTCACTTGCGCTATTCCACTGACGAGAAAACACTTTTTTGCTTGTCAATTTTTGATTACTTTTATTTTTTACCATTAATTCTTCGCTAATGATTCGTTTTTCAGTCAAAATATAACTATATGTAAAAATATTGCCATTAATTTCAAAGTCGGCAGATAATTCTACTGGTTCTTTTTTATGATCACCAAACATAAACGGCTTGACAGGTATTGTTGCCGAAGGACTTATGTTAAACGAGTCTACAATTAACCACTTTAAAAATGGTAACACCTTTAAAATATTGGTTTTACCAGAAGCATTTGGCCCTATCACAGTTTCTATTTTAGAAAGGCGCGTACCTGAAGGAGCCAAAAAATAACCATAGTTACTTGGTGCTTTATCATTGACCACAAAATTAACTACGGTTGAATCACCAAAAGAATAAAAATTCTTACACGAAAATGAGTGTATCATATAATTTTGGTTAATAATTTTTTACTATTTGATTATACATTTTGGCTATTAAAGTAGTGTTTTTTAATATTGTTTGGATTTGGTATTTCATACGTAATAATAAATTAATGATTATATACAATGGGTAAATAAAGCTTAATTTTAATACAAATATGAACTGAAAAGAACAAAGTGTGCTTACTACTAATAACCCTATAAATAGCCAAAATGAACAATCTCATTTATTAGCTCCCTAATACTTAATAGTATACTAAAATATCAGTTGTATGTCAATATCCTACAATATTTTGTATGATATGTCATTATACGTGTATTTTTAGCCACCTTTTCTCCATTTATCCGTTAAAACAGAAATGTTATCCACAGCCATTTTAACTAAAAATACAGCTTGTTTTAGCTGTATTTTAAATGGTCTCTATCAGTAAAATAAAAAACTATTTCTTTTTTCCGTAAATTATGTAGATAAAACCTTTAAAATAAACTAAGAGCAAAACAAGACTCACTATAATAGTGGTGAGTACCGCATAACCGACCGCCTCCCAATAAAATATATAGTTTTTAATATATTTAACAACATGCGTACTTCCACAACTAAAGTATTTCTTATTTCCTAAACAATATGAATCTTTACTGTTTTGAATATGGGATTGAAGAATACTATCTTTTGCAGTATTTTTTACAGCTGGATCCAGAGATTGCAAAACTGTAAAGACTTTGTCTATATTTGTGGTTATGTCATTATTGCAAACAGCATAATTTTTGAGAGAAAAATCTGACAAGTAATCATACCCCCTTGTTGCGTCATTTTTACACGCTAAAGTGCCATTCTTTTCTAAAAATGACGGTACGGTATTTACTAATTCAGGATGATTTTTAGTATAATCAGTTAACGTAATAGTAATATCTGTATTTTCAAAAGTGTTTTCTATCGAAGATGAGGCGACGAAATACGATATTCCTAAAGTGGCAATAATTACAACTACAAACAGCACTTTAAAAAAGCGATGCCACCATTTGCTATTAAGATTTTCCATACATTATTTAAAATAAAATTACTAATTTGCCATTTGTTTTTCTAATTCTTGTTCCTGTTGAGGCGTTAATGGTTGCACGGTAATTGGATTAGGGTCAGATTCGAACTTAGAGTAATAATTGTTATCCCAATCATCTACACACAACACGCTCGCATGTTCAAAAATTCCAGGTATTTTAATTGAATGTTTTTCGGATTTAGTATTTGCTTCAGTAGTATACATATATGGAACTGCTGCACTACCAGCGGAATATCTCCAAACACAGATAGAACCATTTCCTGTTGGGACATCAACAAAATAAGTTTCCAGCTGACTAGAGACTACAATGTTTTTAATCATCGGATTGTTGCTTTGTGCATTATTACTATTACAGCCAGCCCCTAATAAAACAACTCCGACTAATAACAAAAATATCTTTTTCATAATTTAAAATATTTGATAAGTTAATAATAAACCTTTTTGTTTGTTTTTACAAACACAAAAGGCTACGTGTCTTCTGGTGATCCCTTTCGGAATCCAACAACCTTTCGATTGTTGACTAAACGAATAATACCAGAGACGGCGTAGCCATCTCTATATTCGTTTAGTTTTTCGACCGTGCCCTGTGCATAACACAAAGTTTAGGTCTTTAAATTGTTGTGTGTATATTACCAAATAGTTGCCAAAAAATCAATAACACCAAGTAATAACCACCATTTTTGACACCCCAAAATATTAGTGATATAATACTTATGTTCCGATGAGAAACTATTATATAACGCTCGGAACATATTACTGTATTTGTGCTCGGGAAGGATTGCACCCCCTACTAAGGGAGGTGTTTTGTTTTATATCTACTTTCTACCTTTGGGTACAGTGCAGATCAGTTTTTCGGGCGGTTGCCCCGCCCGAAAAACTGGCTGCCTGCCAAGGAGAAAGAGAAAACAAAGATTCCCGTTGTCGGTGTATCAGGCCTGTGCACTGGCATAAATCTGTTTAGCCTCATTAACTAGATTATAAGCACACATTTAACCGCAGAATGAGGCTACTATTGTAATCCGCTCTTTTAACAACATCATGCCTATGATTGAACTGTATGACTTTAAACTAATAAAGTCTGGTAAAGAAATCGAGGTGTATGTGTATAAAACAAAGAAAATATTAAAGGGCTACACCCGAAAGAAAAACCACACCGAAGAACAAAAGATACTGATAAAAGAAAAACAAGCCCAAGCCAAACAAAAAGAAGTTGAATATATGGAACTGATGGAAGAATGGGGTTGCGAGCAAGAAGTCGCTGACTTGCACCAAACCCAAAACCAAAAAACCACCTTTTCCATATCTCGTACTAGAACCAACATTCGCCGTCTCACCAATGCTAACCCACATCTGCGTAAATTCCTCACGCTAACCTTTGCAGAAAGCACGACAGAGCTCTTAGAGGCCAACCACCTGTTCAACACCGCTATGAAACGAATACTGCGAGCCAAACCAGCCTTTGAATATATCGCCGTCGTTGAATTTCAGAAAGACATTGACTATTACGGCAACAAAAAAGAAAAAGGCGGATCTGTTCATTACCACCTATTGTGCAACATTGTCTTGCCCGACAATGCTGATACATTTGCGTGGGAAAGACGGTTTGCGATGAAGTATTGGAAAAATGGGTTTGTGAAAATACGAGAGGTAAATACTGTAACCAATATGGGTGCGTATTTCTGTAAATATCTTGGAAAAGATATGTTTGATAAAAGAATGTTTGGCAAAAAGAAATTCTTTTGTTCTCGACAATTAAATAAGCCAGTTGAGATGACTGGCGGTAAAGCAATTAGTTTTTTCAATAAATTTGTTAAGCCGACCCTTAAACCGATCTTTGAAAAAACTTTCACCAGTGAATATACTGGCAAGGTGGAGTATTCCGCCTACACTCTTAAAGAAGATTCCTAATTAAGTTTAAACATATTTTTATGGCTTTCATCAACACAAAACGGTATGCAATTAACGGACAATTTTGTCCTGAAATTCCAGACGATCTACGAGGCGGAATTTCATGAGAAATTGAGCTACGAAAAAGCGTATGCAGAATGTATGGACATGTTCGTCCTTGGAAAAATACTATTTAGACCTGTGAGTAAGCAGGATATACACGCTCTTGAATTGAGCAAAGAAAATTGATACTATATGTGGGCTTACCCGATACAATACAATAAACGCTATTAAAGACTTTTTTATTTTCATACCAGAGATGGGCAGTCCTGTCCGATGAAATAGTCTTTTTTAGCTATTTGTGTCGGGTAAGCCAGGGCTGTCCTTTTTTGTTTTTAATCATTTTCATTATGAAATCAACTAAATTTTTCGCCTATGTTCGGAAATCGAGCGAGGGCGAAGAAAGGCAAGCACTATCCATTAGTAGCCAAATTGATAAAGTAAAAGAATTGTTTGATAGTGTGGATATTGTAGAAATACTGGAAGAAAAGCACTCAGCTTTTAGCCCATACGAAAGACCAGTATTTGAGAGCATGATCAAGCGAATACGCAAAGGCGAGGCCACTGGCGTGATTGCGTGGCACCCTGACCGATTAAGCCGAAACGAAATTGACGCTTCAACCATTACTTACCTAGTCCGCACAGGCGTTATCCACGACCTTAAATTTGGCTCGTATAACTTTGATAACTCTCCCGAGGGTATAATGATGTTGCAAATGGCTTTGTCTCAATCCCAATACTTTTCTTCAAAGTTAGGCAAAGATGTTCGTCGTGGCTTAGAGAAAAAATATCAAATGGGTTGGCAACCAAATATGTGTCCAAATGGTTATGTGAATGTTAGGGCTAACGGCTTGAGTACCATTGAAATAGACGATGAGAGATTTAAGACAGTCCGTAAAGCATTTGATTTAATGCTATCGGGCAATTATTCTGTTCCCGCAGTTTTAGACAAGCTAAACAACGAATGGAATTTTAAACCTAAAGCAACAAGAAAAAATAAAAGCGGTAAATTGGCTAGGGCTTCACTGTATAGAATGTTTACTAACATTTTTTATGCTGGCATTATTGAATATAACGGATTGCAAAAGCAAGGCAAACACAAAGCGATGATAAACTTAGAAGAATACGACCGCATACAAATGTTATTAGGCCATAATGGAAAGCCGAGAAAACGAACGCATGATTTTGCTTATTCGGGAATAATTCGCTGTGCTGATTGTGGGTGTTTAGTATGTGCCGACCAAAAAAATAAAATAATTAAAACTACTGGTAAACAAGCTAGTTATACATATTATCGCTGTACGCATAAAAAGCCGTCGTACAAGTGCGAACAACCAGCGATTGAGGTAAAAGGATTGGAAAAACAAATTGATACCATGCTCGCCAAATATGAGTTTAGACCAAAGTTTAAAGAACTGTTTTTCGAAATGTTAGATAAAGACGAAAAAACCGACCCTAACGAAAAACAAAATGCGATTAAAAATTTGGAAGAAAATATTACCAAAGTAAAATTGGAAAAAAGTAATTTAACAAAGTTAAGTTGCAAGGGCTTATTATCCGATGACGAATACACAACACAAAAAAACGAATACGAAAAAGAAATTATTAAACTCACGCAAAAAGTAGTTGAAATCAAAAAACATGGTATCGAAAAGGACACACTAACGGAAGAAATTAAATTTGCTATACAAGCCCGAGCCAACTTTAAAAAAGCAACAGAAAAGGACAAAAGAGATATACTTTTGCGGTTAGGCTCGAACCAACAATTAAAAGACAGAAAACTCGTTATTGAACCGAAGAAATGGTTAGTTGCAACCGAAAATTATATAAAACCTATTGAGCAGAAATATATCACGCTCGAACTGGATAAATTACCCTTAACAAAAGCAAAAAGTGAGCGTTTAAACTCACTTCGTTGCGAACTGCGGAGAGGGTGGGATTCGAACCCACGGTACCTTTCGATACGACAGTTTTCAAGACTGTTGTCTTCGACCGCTCGGCCACCTCTCCAATTTCTACCAATAAAATACCATGTCAGCTAAGAAAAATCAACCCCGCCTAATAATACCACTAGCCAAACTAACCACTTTTTTAACACCAGTAATTAACAAAGCACCGCGTGCTCTAGCCAAAAATCCCAGTAAAAGCGCTGTTAAACCACCGGCTGTAGTTGTCACATATTTTTTAGTAATATCACGCTGCTTATTCTGATCCATTAATAAACGATCGGCATCGACTTCTCCAACATGACTAACTACAACTAATTCAGACGATGATCTAGGCAAAATCTGCCAACCATCTTTTCCTTGATTTAAAATTCCTATCAGCTCTATTTTATCACCCTCTTTTAATGCCTGTTTATTAATTTTTGCTCCTTTAGTAAAATAAACCGAGACTTCCTTAGCACTATCATCCACATACATCAGATTACTTTTAATTTCAGTTATATCTCCAGATATCTTAACTAGCGAACCTAATAATTCTTCACTAACGTCCTCTTTTTCTAAATCTATTGGTTCTATTTTTTTATTTGTCGCTAAAACATCTACTGCATATCTATTTTTTATTTTTATTCTTTTAACCCCATTAATTTCCGATTTTTCTCCACCAACAGATATATAATCACCAATTTTTAAATCTGGAAAATCTTTTTTATACTGATAAATTTGGAAACCAGTCTGGCCATCACTAATATAAAAAAACTGCTGACTAAAAGTTTTTGGTTCTACTGTCACTATTCCATGCACAGAAATCCAATTTGAAAATACTTTAGTAGAAGCAATTTTTAGATCTTTATTTTTATTTTTTTCTCCCAATAATATTATTTTATTCATCTCCTGACCGTTTGGAGACATTAATTTTATTTCATCACCATTTTTATCAAAACTAAGATGATGAATAGATCTAAAAAATTTTAAAGTTCCTGACGCCATAATAATAGTATCATCTGGTAATTCATATTCCTTGCCACTTTTATTTTTTATTTTCCACCCAGAAATATCGTGCGGTTTATTTAAATAATTTTGTAATTCAATATATTCTAACTGATCTTCTATACTGGTAACTAGCCAACTACTAATTTTTACATCGGCACTGACCACTGAAAAACTAGGGCCGACATAAACTCTAAATTCTTTTTTATTTATTGTCCCAGCGCTACTGGAAGCCACCACAGAAACTAAATAAACTCCAGAGCTAGTAAAACTGTGTTCTAAAATATGCCCCGTACCACTAGAATTATCACCAAAATTCCAAATAAAATTTATCTTTCCACCACGTGGATCAGCGCTTCCTTCTACACTAAAAATTCCAATTTCACCGACATCTACTCCATATGGCCAATGAAGTTTCCAACTAATATTTACCGAATCTTTTATCACGGTAACAGAAGATTTTGTAGTAGTAGAAATCTTATTTGATTTAACCATTAATGTTGTAGAGACAACGGTGCTAGTAGCAGCATGGGTTACTATATTGTTTCCTCCACCATTATCATTGTTTAAATTATTGACAACTGGAATTACCAGCTCATTGGTCGAACCGATTGTTAATTTATTAGTAAGCGCCCAGTCACTGTCTAAATCAGTATCAAAACCATCAATTTTCCTAATTAGAGCTTGACCTTTTGCTAAAGAAACTAAATTTGTTGTCCCATAACTTACCTGATCCACTATATTATTATTTTTATCTTTTAAAATTACCGTATCTCCATTATTATTTAAATATCTATCGGTCAATAAATCTGCTACAAACCAATCATGCCCAGCCACTAATCCCCCAAGCAATTTACATCCGCTACCCGAAGAATCACAGATCAATCCATCTGCTAAATTTAGCGTACTAGAACTAGTATTAAATAGCTCCACCAATTCATTTCCACTAAACGGATCGGATATAATTTCATTTAATTTAATGGATTGCCAATCAAAAATATTATTCTCTGTACTGCTAGACGATAAAATTTCTAATGGTTGATTATTATTTGAAGAAGTAGCGACATCCAAAATGTTAACCGGAACTGTAGAGGTACTAGAGGAAAACAGACTATCAATTACAAAATAGTTACTATTCTGCAGGCCAACGGTATTACCAATATTATTTTCTTGCCAATTACTAAAATAATAATCATTTAAAAATGGATTTTTTCTTTCCAATGAATATTTGGTAGTAGACACATAATTAAAACGTTCTACAAAATTTCCAACTTCATCTTTTAAACCGATCTCTTCGCCACTTTCATTTAAATTTGTCCATGCTGAATCAAAAACAGAACCGATAAAATTTGGAAAATCCTTTAAAAACACTTCGGCATTCTGACAGATAACTGCAAATTCTCCAATCGATATTATACTATCACTAGAGGTTGTCGTAAAAAGATTATGGTTAGTATTGTTTTCCCAAAATTTCCAATCTTTAATATCTACTGGATCTGTGCCCTTGTTCCAAATTTCTATCCATTCATGAGTACTTGTCGGATAAGCACCAACTTCGTTAATAATAATATCACTGCTAATAGCCAAAGAATTTTGTCCAATAAAAAAACTGCCAAACAAAAAGACAGCTAACAAAATATAATATTTCATATCCCCCCAATTAAAATATTAATTAATGTTTTTATTATACCAAAATTTTTGATAATTATAAAATTTTTATAATTAAAAAATAAAACCTCTTATTTAAGAGGTTTTATAATTATTTTTTTCAAAAGATCAAACGGTTTTTCTTTTTGAAAATTACCTTCATAACTACCTTTTAATTTTTTTTGTATTATGGCTGGTAAAGTTTTTTTAAGATCTTTAAGCAATTCTTTTGGAGCAAATAGGTAAACACTGTTTACTTTTTGTTCAACCAAAAATTGTTTAACATCATTTTTAAATTCTCTAATAAAGTTGTCTCGTTCTAATTTACGTAATTTCTCAAATTTTGCTCCAGACTCAAAAACCATTGTACCACGTTTAATCAGATCTTCACGATCAGAATATTTAGTTTTTTCCAGCTTAAAATGAAAAACATTATTTATTTCAGCATTTCCTGCTAGATAAAAATCTGCTTCTTGAGTACTGGTGACTAGCAATAAAGCCATTTCGTCCATAAATTGAGGTAACTTAGAAGAGATAAACATATAGAATAATTAAATATAATTAATAAGGTTATTTAATAGATTGTGCACTGGAATTGAGAATTTGTGGTTTATACAATTCAGGATCAATTTTTCGATTAAAACAAGTATGTTCAGCTTTATGGTTCCAATTCTGATTGAAAGAATCATATGGCATAGCATATTTAGCTGGACTGTAAATTGAGTTACTATCACTAATTGCCTCAAAGTCAGCACACAGTTCAAAAGCATATTGATCAATTATGCGATATTCGTACATTTTATTAGTTTTTGGATCAGTTGGTACCACAAAGCCAGAGATACTATCGTTAAGCAGTGAAATTTCACCTGGGAGCAAGCCTTTTTGCGTCCAATAATTTAACGTTTGATTCTGTAACATCTGTAGGTTTTGCACGCGTTGTTCATCGAAACGACGATTGCGCTGTGTAAAAGGTGTACCAATGATGAAAAATCCTGCAATTACACTGCCTAATACTATTATCGATAAAAATACTGCCAAAATTTTAGGAATATTTGATACTAGTTCTTTACGTTTTAAATCCCACATATAATATCCAAATACTGCTCCAGCTATTAATAATACTACCAAAATCTTTAGGAAGAAACGAACGGTAAGTTCTCCACTTAAAAAGTTATATACAAAGGTAATTAAATCGATAATTATAGTAATTGCCGAGATAAAAAGTGTGAAATACACCAACCATTTTCTTAATCTCAATTCACGCTTTTGTGGTTCAGCCAATAAATCTTTCGCCAATAGCCACTCGGTAAACAGATAAGCTGGAACAGAAATCAATAAAATTGCCGATGCTATGCGCACCGCATCGGCAATACCGGTAAAATAATAATTAAGTGTATCTGGAAAAAGTACGTTAATATATTGAATATAAAGAGTAATAAAACCAATTGTAACCAGATAAAATGTCAGTATGTTAAATAATTGCAAAAAAACATCTTTTGGCGTGCTTTTAAGAATCGTAGCATTTTCCATAGTAAAAAATTAATAATATTATAACTTAATTATATCACAAAAAAATAAACAAAAAACTATCTAATTCCTATCAATTTTCGCACTGTCCCCATGTTTGTATTAGCCACTTTTTGAGCTTTTTTAGCTCCATTAGCCAAAATATCATCTAATTTTTTAGTATTTTTCAAAAGATTGGCCCGTTTTTCTCTAAAACTAGTAAAATAATCGCTCACCGTTTTACTTAGAGTAGCTTTTAAATCACCATATCTAATAGTGCCGTCTTTTTCTGCCAATAAAAACTCTTTATAAGTTTTTTCATCACCAAACTCTTTAAGTAAACCCAACAAGTTTTCTACCCCTGGAGCCTTTTTACCACCAATAGTGGCAGTTACCGCTCGCTTTAATTTTTCAATTATCTCATCTGGCTCTTCACGAAGTTCAATCACATGACCAGCACCCAAACTTTTGCTCATTTTTTTCTCTGGTTCAAGTAAACTCATTACTTTAGGAACTTTAGTAAGCAAATGTTTAGCTTCTGGGAAGAATTCTCCATATTTATTATTAAACCAACGAGCAATATCGCGAGTTAACTCCACATGCTGAACTTGATCTTGTCCAACTGGCACTAATGAGCCTTTATATATCAAAATGTCAGCCGCTTGCAAGATAGGATAAGTAAATAGCCCAGCAGTAGCTGAAATTTGTTGGGCAGTCTTATCTTTATACTGAGTCATACGATCTAGCTCACCCATTGGAGAAACACAATTAAAAATCCAGGCAAGTTCTGTATGTTCAAATACATGTGATTGTACAAAAAAAGTAGTTTTATCTGGATCAATACCTGCAGCCAGTAGCTCAGCCGCTGTTATCTTTACCTGCTCGCGTAATTGCTCGGCCGGAATTTTTCCAGTCAAAGAATGCAAATCAGCGATAAAAATATATAATTGATATTTACCAGAATTTTGCAATTCCAACCAATTTTTTACTGCTCCCAAATAATTGCCAATATGCAAGTTACCGGTCGGTTGAACTCCTGATACAATTACGGGTTTAGACATAAAAAAAACAAATAATATTATAATGTTATTTTAACCTAATTTATCTTGGCTGTAAATGCCTAAGGGCCTTAAAAAACTAATAATGATACTGTCGTCCGCCCTCTATCATCATCGCTCTATAAATTTGTTCAAATAAGAACACTCTGATCATCTGATGAGTAAACGTAAAAGAAGAAAAAGATAATTTTAAGTTGGCTATTTTTAAAATTGATTCGTCAAGCCCTAGTGGGCCACCGATAACAAAAACAAAGTCACCGTTACCACGGACAGCCACTTCAAATAAATATTTAGAAAATGCTATAGAAGAAAATTGTTTACCATGTTCATCTAAAACAATGACAAAAGCATCTTTTATTTTATCTAATGCCTTTTTTATTTTTTCCGCTTCTTTTAATTTAATAATTTCAGTTGGAATTTTTTCATCAAAAGATTCTTCTTTTAGCTCAATTATTTCTACTTTGGCAAATACTTGCAAACGCTTGAGATATTCTTTTTCCGCTTCTCTCCAAAAATTTTCTTTTAATTTCCCCAAACAAATTAATTTCAAACGCAACATAGTGTTTTTATTTTTTGATCAAATTATTTATAAAAATTTTGCCAGATTTTTCCCATGAAAATTGTAGAGCTTTTTCATGACATTTTTCAGGAGATAAATTTAGACAAGCCAGCGCAGCTATTTTTAGATCATCATCGATAAAACCATCTACTCCGGAAGTTACTATGTCTCTTGGTCCCATCACATTGTGAGCAGCAACTGGAATACCACAGGACAAAGCCTCAAGCATTACTAAACCAAATGTTTCAGTGCAAGAGGGAAAAACAAACACATCACAAATAGACAATAAATTTATAAGCTCTTCTCCTTTTTTATACCCAACAAACACCGCTCTACCAGCGTATTCTTTTTCTAATTCCTGACGCTGTGGGCCATCACCAATGACCAGTTTAGTTCCAGGCAAATCGCAGTCTAAAAATTCTTTAATATTTTTTTCAACAGCTACTCGTCCACAAAAAACAAACACTGGCGATGGATAGCTAAGCTCTTTTTTTTGATTTATATTGCGTTTAAAAAATTCTGTATCTACTCCCAAAGGGCACACTACAATATTTTTAAAACCACGTGACTCCAAATCTTGTTTTAAACTTTGGGTACTTACCATTAAAGCATCTGAAGTGCTATGAAACCAACGCAAATAAGCATACGTACTATTAAAAAGGAAAGATGCCCTAACCTTTAAATACAATGGGAAATTAGTATGATAGGCAGTAGAAAATTTGATCTTTTTTTGTACACAGACCATTCTAGCCGCTAAACCCAAAGTGCCTTCAGTAGCAATATGAATAAAGTCTGGATTTTCTTGAGCAATAATTTTTTTAATTTTTTTCTGAGCAAAAACCGACAACCTTACCTCCGGATAAAAAAACAATGGAACGCTATGAAACATGCCAGGATGTATCAAAACTACTTTAAAATCATTTTTTTTAAGTATCTCAATAGTTTTTTCTAATGAACGTACCACTCCATTTATAATTGGAAGCCAACTATCCGTAAAAATAATAATTTTTTTCATACACGTTTATTGTGTATTACACTTTTAAAAAGACAACAATTTTTCAAATCTATCTTCCAAAATTGCAGCGCGAGCTTCTCTCATCAATTCCAACATAAAATGGATATTATGAATCGTGGCCAAACGCAAGGCAGAGACTTCTTGAGCCAAGAATAAATGATGGAGATAAGCACGTGAATAATTTTTACAAGTCAAACAGATACAGCCAATACTAATCGATGAAAAATCTTTGGCAAAAGCAGAATTTTTAATATTTATTCGACGTTTTGGATCTTGTGAAGAAGAAACAAATACCATACCATGACGCGCCAAACGTGTCGGCGCTACACAGTCAAACATATCCGCGCCACCAGCAACTACCTTTAACAAGTCAGTTGGATCTAAACCAACACCCATAGTATAGCGTGGTTTGTTTTTTGGCATTAATGGGATCACCCAGCGTAAAATATCTTCGGTAGCTTCCATATTATAACCAATACTCTCTCCACCAATAGCGACACCATCAAAATCTAAACTGGAGATATATTTGGCTGATTCTTTGCGCAGTTCTTCATGATTAGCCCCCTGAATAATACCAAACAAAAACTGTTTATAACCATGATAGGCAGTATTTTTCTGATGCTCTATTAAACAGCGCTGCGCCCAACGATGAGTGCGTTCCATCGCTTCTTTTGTATATTTAAAATCCGCACTATCGGAAGTACATTCATCAAAGGCCATAATAATATCGGCTCCAATCTTATGCTGACACTCTATTGCAGATTCTGGAGTAAAACGATGAGTTGAACCATCAATATGAGATTGAAAAGTTACCCCATCTTCATCTATTTTCACTAATTTCCCCTGATCGCCTGTCTGCCTTTGTTCTTTTTGTAAACCCAAACTAAAGACTTGAAAACCACCAGAATCGGTTAAAATTGCCCTATCCCAATTCATAAATTTATGCAAACCACCAGCTTGAGCAACCAAATCTTCGCCTGGACGCAGATGTAAATGATAGTTATTAGCCAAAATAATTTTTGAATCCAAAGTCAACAGATCAGTTTGATCCAAAGTTTTTACTGTTGCCTGCGTGCCAACTGGCATAAATACTGGCGTGGGAATATCTCCATGCTCAGTATGCATTATACCGGCACGTGCACCAGTTTTTTTATCTTCATGAATTAGCTCAAAAAATGACATATTTATTTTATTTAAGCTAATTCTATGCTATTTTGCTCAAAAAATCAAGCCAAACAAAATTTTTATAAAAAACCTCCTAAAACAGCACGACCGTTCGGGAAAATCCACGAACGGTCTAGCGGTTGTTGCGAATCGTGGTCGCCTATGAAGGCAAAACACGATCACGGTTGTTGATTGGAGTGAAAATAAAGTTGGTGTAATCACGCCACTCGATTACAACCAAAGTGTTACTTTGGTACTTGATTTTAAGTTCAGATTTGCGCAATGAATGACCACCGCTCATTCGCCTCTTCTTTTGTACCCGAAACGGTCCTGCTTTTGAAATCATAACGAAATCCAGGTGTGTTGAACTCACTTCGATGAGCACCTCATCAAAAGCCTTAACCATACCGGCTTCTTCTCGAATATATGCCCGAAAACGCATTCCAACACATTGACCAAGCACTTTTCCAATCATTGTCACTCCTGTTATAATCCCCAAATTTCGGCGCAACCACTGACGCCGAATGCAAAAATATACTATAAAAAACTATTTTTGTCAATGTTTTGATTAATAACTATTTACATGCTAAAATGACAATTCCATATGATAAATTTTGAGCAAGATTTAAATAAAGAACAATTAGCTGTTGTCCAAAGTGGAGATGGCCCTTGCTTAGTATTGGCCGGAGCTGGTTCTGGGAAAACTCGTACGATAACATACCGTGTTGCTTATCTGTTGGAAAAAGGCGTGCCACCAGAACAAATTTTACTAGTTACTTTTACCAACCGTGCCGCCCATGAAATGATCGAACGTGTCCAAACACTCACAAATACTGATCTACCATTGCCGTGGTCAGGAACCTTTCACCATATCGCCAATAAAATGCTTAGACAGTATGCAACTTATCTAGGATATAAAAATAATTTTACAGTTTTAGACGCCGATGATAGTCAGGCCTTAATAAAAATATGTATTAAAGAATTTAAAACTACAGACCGATTTCCTTCCGCCAAAGTTGTAGGTTCAATTATTAGTTTTGCTCGTAATTCTCAAACAAATATTGAAGAAACAATCGAAGAAAAATTTTCTGCCTGGTGGCATCTTTCTAAAACTATCGGCGATGTATCTTCTCGCTATGAACAAAAGAAAAAAGAATCAAATGTAATGGATTTTGATGATCTGCTTATCAACTTAGCATTATTATTAAATATTCCCGGTATTCAAGAAAAATTTTCTGGCCAGTTTAAATATATTTTGGTAGATGAATATCAAGATACTAATAAATTACAGGCTAATATTATTGATAAATTAGCCAAAATTCATCGTAATATCTTGGTAGTTGGTGACGACGCTCAGAGCATATATTCTTTCCGTGCGGCAGATGTTAAAAATATTTTAAACTTTGAAGAAAAATATCCAGAGGCCAAAACTTTTCGTCTTGAAACTAACTATCGCTCTCATCAACAAATATTATCTTTGGCTAATGATGTTATTTCCAACAATCGTTATCAATATCCCAAACAATTAAAAGCAATAAAAGAAAAAGGGGTAAAACCAAATTTATATCCTAAAAATGATCAATCGGATGAAGCAGAATTTGTAGTAAAAAAGATTAATGAACTATTAGAACAAGGAACTGCCCCTCACCATATTGCCGTACTTTTTCGTGCCGCCAGCCATTCCCAACTATTAGAAATGGAACTAGCCAAAGTTGGTATTCTTTACGATTACCGTGGCGGTCTACGTTTTTTTGATCGTGCTCATATCAAAGATGTACTGAGTTATTTACGTATATTAAATAATTTATCAGATACTGCCGCTTGGTTGCGGGTTTTATTACGCGAAGAAGGTATTGGCCCAGCTGCTGCTAATAAAATTATTGAAGCAGTCCAAAAACTAGAAAAAATCGAAAACTTAAAAAATATCGCTCAAGGATTGAGTAATAAAATTCAAACAGGCTTCAATAATTTCCTAGAAATTTTTGAAACTCTATTGGCAGCCTACATTCCAGAAAATAATCCGGGAGATTTAATTGAATCAATCATTAATTCTCGTTATAACGATTACCTAACTACTGAATATTTAGATAGTGAAGAACGAAAAAAAGATTTAGAGCAAATGGCAATTTTTGCCAACAAACATAAAAATCTTTCCGACTTCTTGGCTGAAGCCAGCTTACAAGAATCATTTGTTAAACCAACTGCCATTAATAAAAATTCAACTGACCTACAAAAACGATTGGTTTTGTCTACCATTCATCAAGCTAAGGGTTTAGAATGGGAAGCGGTTTTTATTATTAACATCGCCAACGATGCTTTTCCCAATAGTCGCGCTGTATCTGAGCCAAATGGGCTAGAAGAAGAACGTCGTTTGCTTTATGTAGCTATCACTCGAGCAAAAAAACACCTCACTCTCACTTATCCAATGTCCACACAGAGGTGGGGGGCAGTCGCTGGCCCAAGTATATTTTTATCCGAAATAAACCAAGAATTAATTGAGGATCACTCTATCCTATCCTACAAAAGTACAGTATTTAATAATAATGACGATGATATCCAATATATACCGGAAGACCAACCATTTAAAATAAAACCAGGTAGTTTTCTACGCGATCTCGATGATTTATAAAACTCACCTTAAAAAGTGAGTTTTAATTTTATCACTTTGTTTGAAAGTTAAATTTATGGTATAATTCAATAAATAATTTATGACAATTACTTCTGATAAAAAATTAAAAAGAATTTTGATAGTCGAGGATGAAAAGCCTATGGCTCATGCTCTAGAATTAAAATTAAACCATTCTGGTTTTGAAACAACCGTTGCTTCTGACGGTGAAATGGCTTTAGAAAATTTAAAAAAACAAAAATTTGATTTAGTATTACTAGATTTAATGATACCAAAATTAGATGGATTTGGAGTAATGAAAGCCATGAAAGACAACAAGGATAAGACGCCAGTTATTATCGCCTCAAATCTAGGACAGGAAGACGACGCACAAAAAGCAAAATCAATGGGGGCAACCTGGTATTTTGTAAAATCTGACACTCCAATAAATAAAATCGTGGATTATATCGTAGGTACTTTAATGTCTTAAAATAAGTATGCAAATTGACGATAAAAAAATCAAACAGGTATTGTTGGATGGCAATTATGTTACTGCCGATGATATCACCAAAGCTGAAACCGCTATTAAAACTACTCAGGGTACAGTAGTAGACTGGCTTTTGTCATCTGAAATTATTAATAAAGATTTGTTAGGACAGGCTATAGCTGAAGCAGACAAAGTTAGCTACTCTGATTTAAATACCTATAAACCTAGCCAAGAACAAGTCCGTCTATTACCAGAAGATCTAGCCAAACAATTTCATGCTGTGATATTTCGCCAAGAAGGTGACGAAATAATAGTGGCTACTGATGACCCAACTCAAGTTGAATTAACCAAAAAATTAAAAACTCTTTTTAAAGACAAAAAAATAGTAACTACCTTTTCTTTTATCGAAGATATCGAAGAATCTTTTATTCATTATCTAAAAACTTTAGAGACACGTTTCAATGAAATTATAAAACAACAAAAACGCATCGCCCCAGAGCTAATTGAACAAATTATTGATGATGCTGTCGCTTATCGAGCTTCTGATGTCCATTTAGAACCGCAAGAAAAAGAAGTAATAGTCCGCTTCCGTATCGATGGTGTAATGCAAGAAGCTGGACGTATCCCAAAAGATTATTATGGCAATATTTTAAACCGTATCAAAGTTCAGGCTCAACTACCAATTGACGAACATTTTTCTGCTCAAGATGGGGCCGCCAGACAGGTGAGAGAAAAATATACTGTAGACATGCGTATTTCCATTCTACCAACTCTTAATGGAGAAAAAGTTGTAATTCGTCTTTTGTCTCAATACGTTCGCAGTTTTTCTTTTAGTGATTTAGGTCTATCTCAACACGATCAAGAATTACTTTTAAAAACAATCAACAAACCATTTGGAATGATTTTAGTTACCGGCCCAACTGGTTCTGGGAAAACAACTTCACTTTACGCCTTATTAAAATTATTAAATAGTCCGGATGTTAACATTACTACTATTGAAGATCCGGTCGAATATAAAATGGCTGGTGTTAATCAAATTCAAGTTAATCCACAGACCAACCTCACCTTCGCCAAAGGCTTGCGCTCTATTGTTCGTCAAGATCCAGATATTATATTAGTTGGTGAAATTCGTGATCAAGAAACAGCTGAAACAGCAGTGAACGCTGCACTTACTGGACATTTATTACTTTCCACTTTTCATGCCAACGATGCGGCTACAGCGATACCGCGTCTTTTGGATATGGATATTGAACCATTTTTGCTATCATCTACTTTAGTAGTTCTCATCGCCCAACGTCTCGTACGAAAAATTTGCGATCAATGTCGTTATAGCGTCTCATTGAGCAAAGAGGAGATAAAAAAAACCATTTCACAAGATGTACAAAAATATTTCTCTGGAAAACATATTGTTTTATATAAAGGTAAAGGCTGTGCTGGCTGTGGCAACACTGGTTTTCGTGGTCGTACTGCCATTTATGAATTTATCGAGGTCACTCCTGAAATTCAAGAATTAATTTTACAAAACCCTTCAACTGCTCAAATTTGGAAAATTGCCAGAAAACAAGGGTCGGTTACTTTGTTTGAAGATGGAATCGAAAAAGTAAAAAGTGGTACCACTTCTTTAGAAGAATTATTAAGAATGGCGGAACCTCCAAAATTTTAATTTTATCCCATGAAACCGGATAAAACAATGGACAATAAGATAACCTCTCCAAAAAAGAAATCTAACATTTTATCTTTTACTTTTGGTTTCACTGAAGAGAGCCAATATTTTGTAGAAAATTTATCAATGCTCTTGGCTTCCGGTATGGATATTATCGAAGCTTTAGAAGCGATTAAAGCCGAAATTAAATCTACTAAACTTATAGATATAATTGATGAATTGGTAGAAAATATTAATTCTGGTTTTAGTTTATGGCAATCTTTGGAGAAAACCAAATTACTACCACCACATATTATATCTTTAGTAAAAATCGGTGAAGAAAGTGGGCGATTACATGAAAGTTTGGCAGTTGTGGTAGTTCAACAAAATAAAAGCCAATCATTCAAGTCCAAAATACGGGCAGCCATGATGTACCCGGTATTTGTAATGGGGGTAGCCATGACTGTTGGGATTGGCATTGCCTGGTTTATCTTACCTAAACTTTCTACAGTTTTTAGCCAACTAAATCTAAAATTACCTTTGGTCACTAGATTATTAATGAGTTTTGGCGCATTTTTATCACGCTACGGATCAATTGTAGTACCAACATTTATTATTAGTATTAGTATATTTTTCTATTTTCTATTTTTTTATCAAAAAACTAAATTTATCGGCCAAGCAATTTTATTTTCTATCCCAGGAATTAAAAACCTCATTCGCGAAGTAGAACTAGCACGTTTTGGTTATATCATGGGTACACTACTTGAAGCTGGGTTACCAGTGCTCGAAGCTTTGAACTCGTTAAAAGAGTCCGGTACTTTACGTGCCTATGGCAGAATATATATACAATTAAAAGAAGGCATTGAAGAAGGAAAATCATTTGAAGAATGTTTTCATTCCAACCGCCACATAAAGAAACTTATCCCAACTACCATTCAGAGCTTAATTGCCGTCGGAGAACGCTCTGGCAGACTAGGAAAGATATTTTTAAATATTAGCGAGAACTACGAAAATAAAACTGAGCTAACTACCAAAAATTTAAGCGTAATTTTAGAACCGTTATTATTAGTAATTGTTTGGCTTGGAGTAGTGGCCGTAGCCATGGCGGTGATTTTACCAATTTATAGTTTAGTAGGTGGTTTAAATCAAAAACCTCAAGCTAGCAACCCACCTACTCCCACCGTAACTATTGTCGCCACACCGGTAATCAAAGTTAATAGTGCAGTCATAACCATTGGCACCCAAGGGATTGTTAATAATAGTTCAACACCTTCTTCGTTACAGACTTTAACACAAACATCGACCCCACCGGCAATTCCAACACTTACCTCCAGCATACCAACAACAGGATTTTTAGAAGTATCACAAAATAAACTTGGCTATTTAAATATTCGTGCCACACCATCATCAAAATCTGAATTAATACGCAAAGCTTCTATCGGAGAAAAATTTAATTATATAGAAATTCAGGATGGATGGTATAAAATAATTTTATCTGCTGACCAATACGGCTGGGTCAGTTCGCAATATGTTCAAATTATTTCACCCACACTTTAAAATTATGGGTAAAATAATTAAAAAAAATGGTTTTACACTTTTGGAACTACTTTTAGTAGTGGCTTTAATGGGTGTATTAGCCATCGTATCTGCTCCAATGTATCTATCTTTACAGGCAGAAAATGAAATGAGTATTACTTCGGTTACTATTGGTGATATTTTACATCGCGCTCAACTAAAATCGCAGGCGATTGATAGCGATTCTTCCTGGGGAGTAGAGATAACAAATGGATTGCTAATTATTTTTAAAGGATCGAATTTTATCAATCGCGACCAAACATTTGATGAAAATTTTTCTTTAGCCAACACTATTAAATTATCCGGTTTAACAGAGGTTATTTTTGCTCCCTTATCTGGAATACCAAATATTGTCGGCGCAATTAAGCTACAACATTCAGACGGTCGCCAGTCACAACTAAGTATTAATGGAATGGGAATTATCAATATCCCATGATAATATGATAAGTATTAAAAAGAAAAAACAATTTGAACCAAACGGTTTTTCTTTAATAGAAATTGTTTTATCTAGCGGTTTATTAGGATTGTTTGCCTTGGCTTTTTTAGGAGTGCTCGGCTTTAGCCAAGAAAGTACTTTGCGCGCTGGACAGCGTAATCGGGCCATTTTTTTGGCCGAAGAAGGTGTAGAGGCCACTCAAAGTATTCGAGATGAAAATTTTGCCAATTTAATCGCTGGTGATCATGGTCTAAAAACTGATACTAAATGGAATTTCACCAATCAGCCGGATATCATAGACGGCTTTACACGCACATTAACAATAGCTGATGTCAATTCCCAAACCAAACAAGTTACTTCACAAGTAGCTTGGAAACAATCTGGAGGAAATCAGGTGTCAGTATCATTTTCAACCTTATTTACCGATTGGCGTACAGCAACTAGCACTGGAACTAGTACGCAATTTTGTGGAGTTTAATATGTATTATTTAAAAAACAACCGAGGTTTTACTTTAATTGAATTATTATTATACACCGTGATAGCTGCCGGGTTACTTTTATCTATCACCGCCATGATCGCGCTACTCAGTCAATCTAGAATAAAAAACCAGACTATCAGTACGGTAGAACAACAAGGAACTCAAATATTACAAATCATCAACCAAGAAATTAGAAATTCCTCAATCGTAATTTCACCCGCAAATGGCGTCAGTGGAACCACTTTACAATTACAAGATATTAATGGAAAAAATACAACTTTTAATTTATCTAGTAGTACACTAAACGAAACAAAACTTAATCAGACAACACCAATTTCTTCCAATAATATTATTGTAAGCAACCTAAAATTTTTAAATTTAACTCCAGACAATATCCACAATTCCATTAAAATAAATTTTACTTTAAATTATAATAATATTGCCAGCCGAATCGAATATAATTATAGTCAAACTTTTTATGACACAGCCACGCTACGACAACCTTAATAAAAATGGATTCGCCGTCTTGATCGGCGTCTTGATTGTCGGCGCTTTTGGCACGGCAGTAGTTTTGTATTTAATATTGTCAGGTATATATTCTTATCAAAATAGTTTTATTTTAGAGCAATCTAATATTGCCAAGACAACGGCCAATGCTTGCGCTGAAATCGCTTTAAATAAAATCCAGCTATGTTCTTCAACTGTTGGAATAGGAAGTGCTCAAATTGGAAGTTCCACCTGTAACTATGAAATTATCAACAATGGCAACCAATCCAGAACTATACAAGTATCTTCACAAATAGGCACAATTACTAGAAAAGCAAAAATATTGGTTGACAAAATCAATCCAAAAATTACAATTAATTCTTGGCAGGAAGTAGCCTCATTCTAACCGACACCTTAACTCTATAATTAAAAAATGATATAATGATAAGTAGTATCAAAAACTTTAAAAAATTAATTATTTATATAAATATGAAAAATATAAACAAAAAAGGCTTTACACTTTTGGAAATTTTATTGGTTGTTGCAGCTATCGCCATCTTAGCCGGCATAGTAATCGTTGCTATTAACCCTGGCAAACAATTGGCCGATACTCGTAACGCCCAAAGACAAGTTAATGTGAATACAATTTTAAACGGCGTCTACCAATATTCTATTGATAATAAAGGCGTGCTGCCCGTTGGCATCACCCAAACTCCTACTGAAATCTGTAAGACTGGTGGCAATTGTCTTAATTTAATAGACCTGTCAGTTCTAACTACTAATGAAACATATCTAACCGCCATTCCAACTGATCCAACCGGCGTAAGTGCCAACGGCACTGGTTATAAAATTCAACAAAGTGTCAACGGTCGCATTACCATCTCTGCACCTTCAGCCGAACAAGGGAAAACCATCAGTGTTACCAGATAATTATTTATAAAAAAATGGGCAAAAACAACTCTGGCTTTACCCTCCTAGAAATATTATTGGTAGTCGCTGCTATCGCAATTTTAGCAGGTATTGTTATTGTTGCCATTAATCCTGGTAAACAACTAGGAGCGACTAGAAATGCAGCCAGACAGTCGGATGTTAGCTCTATTCTTAATGCGGTATACCAATATTCTTTGGATAATAGCGGGTTATTTCCTCCAAACATAGATACAAATTTAAGAATGCTCGGTACCAATGTTTCTGGTTGTGGAGTAATTTGTGGTCCAGTGGCTAATAGTAACACCAGCAGCCAATCAGTGCCAGTAAATTTTGCCGACATTAATCAAACTACATTTGCTGGTACTTATACCAATAGCACATATAATACCAATAATAGTCTGATAAACCTTTCCTCTAACCAGATAACTGGTACTTATACTTCAGATGTGAAAGATTCAGCCGGTGATACTACTTGGGCTACATTAGCTTGGGTGCCAAATCGTCCGACCGGGAAACCTTTACCAAATAATGCTCAATCTGAAACCGCCTATCCAACCGGTAATGCCAATATGACTGGGGATGTATTGCTCATGCATTTAGATGAAAGCTCTGGCGCTACAAGTTTTGCTGATAATTCCGGTAGTAATAATAACGGAAGTTGTGCAAACCCAAACTGTCCTACTATGGCGACAGGCAAACTCGGTAATGCGCCAACTTTTTCTGCAGGAACCAATCCGATTTCCATACCTCATAGTGCCAGTTTAAATTTAACTAATCAATTTACTTTAGGCGCGTGGTTTTATCAAATTGCCACTTCAAGCTGGACAAGCTACGGTCACTTAATTGGTAAAGGTGTTGGTTTTAGTCCTCCTTCTGGATCTTTCTCCATCAGTGGAAATAGTTATTGGCGAGTATTCCTAGTTGACCCAGTCAAAAATTCTTATCAGTACCAAGATGGTACTTGGATTGGATACAACTCTTGGCAACATATGGTTTTTACTTTTGATAATGGTACTGGAAAAATTTATTTAAATGGTTCTTTGCTTTCAACAAAAATCTTCTCATTCACATCTATTAGAACAAATAATCTTCCAGTACAAATCGGCTATGGACAATACAATGGTTTGGTTGATGAAGTTATTATTTTTAATCGCCCAATATCAGCTACTGAAGTAGCTGATATTTACAAACGTGGTGCTCTAAGTCTCAAACACCAAGTACGGTCTTGTGTTAATGCCAGCTGTTCCGATGGAACTTTTGTCGGACCAGATGGTACTGCCAAAAGTTATTATTCCGAAGCTAATAATAATTTAATTTCTACACCGTCGATATCTTTGACTAACATATCTAGCAATCGTTATTTTCAATATAAATCTTTTTTGGATAGCCCTGGTTCATCTATAACTCCTGAATTAAAAAGCGTAGCAATTGGTGGTACACAATCGGTAATACAGGGTGGTGGAAATACTCCATCTTCAACGATAGCAGGTTGTCTGGACCTGTCTCCAACTCTTTCACCAACATACATTACCTCTATTCCATTTGATCCTAAAACCGGCAGTAATAATCAAACCTATTATGCCATACAGAAAACATCTAATGGCAGAGTAAACGTACAGGCCTGCTCAGCAGAAAACAACGAAGTTATTAATGTGACAAGATAAATTTATGCAATTAAATAACTACGTTATTATTATGTTGGCTGAAAGTTTACTCGTATTGATTTTATTATTTTTATATTTACGATTATCTGCAAATTCAAATCTAATTTTGAATGAATTCAAAAAAACAAAAATTAAAATTGAAAAAGATAAGGCCAAAGAAGAAGCGATGCTTTCAAGTATAGGTGACGGTGTAGTAGCCACTGATAAAAATGGAATCATAATTTTCTTTAATCAGGCAGCTAGAGATATGCTATCTTGGGAAAATAATATGATGGGGAAAAAATTAGGAGAAATATCGTTATTAGCTAATGAAAAAGGTGTTCATGTTCCATTAGAAAAACACCCTTTACATCTATCTTTAGTTAAACGAAAAAAAATAATCACTTCGGATTATCATTTTATTCGAAAAGACAATATAAACATGGCAGTTTATATTAGTGCCATGCCCATAATATTAAAAAATGAGATTGTCGGCGCCATCGAAGTATTTAGAAATATCACCCAAGAAAAAGAAATTGATAAAATAAAAAGTGAATTTGTATTTTTAGCTTCGCACCAGCTACGTACTCCGCTATCTACTATCAACTGGTACGTAGAGATGCTACTATCGGGCGATGCCGGACCAATTAACGATGACCAAAAAAAATATCTTCAAGAAGTTTATGCCGGAAATCATCGTATGGTAGAAATGGTCAACGATTTGCTCAATGTTTCTCGTCTAGATTTAGGTACATTATCGGTTCAACTAGTGCCGGTTAATATAGTTGAATTAATTACTGAATCAGAAAAAGAAGTGGCTGGTCTAATTGAAGATAAAAAATTAAATATAAATAAAAAAATCCCTTCTGATCTACCAGAAATAAATTCAGATATCAAAATGATGCGCATGTTATTACAGAACTTAATTACCAACGCTATCAAATATACACCTCCTAATGGCAACATCAACATAGGCATAGAGCTACAAAATAAAAAAGAATATTTATTGACTATAGCTGACACTGGTTACGGCATACCAGTCGCAGCTCAAGATAAAATATTTACCAAACTTTTCCGCGCAGAAAACGTAATGGAAAAAGAAATTACTGGCACAGGTTTAGGATTATATATGGTGAAATCTATAGTTGAACAGTTAAATGGAAAAATTTGGTTCGAATCAAAAGAAAACATTGGCACCAAATTTTTTGTATCTTTTCCATTTAAACCAATAATAAAGAAAAAAGTAGTTTGATATGAAAAAACTATCAAAAAAAATCCTAATAATAGAAAACGAGTTAGCTACTAGACGAATTTTGGTAGATAAGTTAACACATGAAAAATTTTTGGTATCAGAAGCAAGTGACGGCAAAGATGGCTTAGATAAAGCCTTTAATGAGCACCCTGATCTAATAACCCTTGACCTATTCATGCCAAAAATGAACGGTTTGGAAGTTTTAAAAAAGCTGCATGAAGATTCCTGGGGCAAGCAGGTTCCTATTATAATTTTGACGAATCTAAATGATGACCATCATATTCTAGAAGCTATTAAAGACAAAAACTGTGAGTATTTGCTAAAAACCAACCATAACTTAGCCTCTATAGTGAAGAAAATAAGAGCTAAATTGACTTGACAAAACCGCTCAACTGATATATTATTCGTCCTAGAACTATCTTAGGGAAAAAGTATTTATCTAATACTTCATCTCGAAAGAGACCAAAAAAATCGTGGCTGATTATATATGGTCAATTTTTTTGTTATTAAAAAACCGGCTAAATCAACTAAGATTAGCCAAATTAATTAAACTATGCCTACAGTAAATCAATTGGTTAAAAAAGGTCGCGTTAGTAAAGCGCGCAAGACCAAAGTGCCGGCACTGCAATTTACCATCGACAATTTGCATCGCCGTAAAACCGTTTTCGCCAAGGGCTGCGCCTTCAAAAGAGGCGTGTGTACCAAGGTCTATACCACTACTCCAAAAAAACCTAACTCTGCTTTGCGTAAAGTAGCCAAGGTTCGTATGAGTAATGGCTCAGAAGTTATTGCCTACATCCCTGGTGAAGGACACAACTTGCAAGAACACTCCATCGTGCTTTTACGTGGTGGTCGTGTAAAAGATTTACCTGGTGTACGTTATCATATCGTTCGCGGTGTTTATGATGCTCAAGGTATCGATAAACGTCGCCGCAGTCGTAGTATTTATGGTACAAAACGTCCAAAAGCCGCAAAGAAATAATTTAGTCACCTATAAATTTGAACCTATTAAAATATGAGAGGTAAGCAATCAAAACAACGCGTTATTGCTCCGGATCCAAGATATGGAAGTGTATTGGTGGCTAAATTCACCAACTTCTTAATGGAGCGTGGCAAAAAAACAGTGGCTCAGGACATTTTTTATTCTGCAATGGATAAAATTGCCGCTGACACAAAGAAAGATCCAGTTAAAATTTTTGAAGAAGCTATCAACGTTATCCGCCCTCAGGTAGAGGTCCGCTCCCGCCGTGTTGGTGGTGCCAACTACCAAGTACCACTTCCAGTTCGTGGTGAACGTCAAAATGCTTTGGCTTTCCGCTGGATTATTGGTGCTGCTCGTAACAAAAAAGGCCAACCAATGTTCCAAAAGTTAGCAACCGTTTTAATGGACGCTCAACAGAACACTGGCGATGCTGTGAAGAAACGTGACGATGTTCATCGTATGGCTGAAGCAAACAAAGCTTTTGCTCATTTTGCTAGATTTGCAAAATAAATAATCTATCACTAATTTCTTCTAATTAATAAACTTATGCCTCGTGAATTTTCACTAGACAAAACCCGCAACATTGGTATTGCCGCCCATATCGACGCTGGCAAAACCACCACTACCGAACGTGTGCTTTTTTACACTGGTAAAAAACACAAAATCGGTGAGGTGCATGAAGGCGCCGCTGAAATGGACTGGATGGAACAAGAAAAAGAACGCGGCATTACTATTACTTCCGCCGCCACCACTTGTTTTTGGAAAGATCATCGTATCAACATTATCGATACTCCTGGACACGTAGACTTTACCGTAGAAGTAGAGCGCTCTTTGCGCGTGCTTGACGGTGCCGTCGCCGTATTCGATGGATCTCAAGGCGTAGAACCTCAATCCGAAACTGTTTGGCACCAAGCTGATAAATATAATGTACCTCGTGTACCTTTTATCAACAAAATGGACAAATTAGGCGCGGATTTTTTCATGTGTATGGACTCCATCCACGAACGTTTATCAAAAAATGCTTATGCTATCCAGTTACCAATTGGCGCTGATAGTACTTTCGAAGGTTTGGTAGATTTGATCGAAAACAAAGCTTACCACTTTGAAGGAAAAAACGGTGAAAACATCGTGGAAATCCCAGTTCCAGAAAACATGACGGAACAAGTAAAAGAATATCGCGCCAAATTGGTAGAAAAAGTATCCGAGGTTAGCGATGAAATGATGGAAAAATACTTGAATGGCCAGGAGTTAACTACTGACGAAATTCGTAAAGCCATTCGTACATTAACTTTAAAAAATTTACTATATCCTGTAATCTGTGGTTCTGCTTTGGCAAACATCGGTGTTCAATTCATGTTGGATGCAGTTGTAAGTTATTTACCAGCCCCAACAGACTTACCTCCAACCAAAGGTATCAATCCTGATACTGAACTTGAAGAAACTCGCAATGCCTCAGATGATGAACCATTCTCTGCTTTGGCTTTCAAAATCATGACCGATCCTTTTGTCGGTAAATTGGTTTTCTTCCGAGTTTATTCTGGTAAAGTTTCCGCTGGTAGTTATTTACACAACTCCACCACTGGTGAACGTAGTCGCCTTGGCCGCATCGTGCGTATGCATGCTAATCACCGTGAAGATGTAAATGATGTTTATTCTGGTGAAATTGCAGCGGCTATCGGTCTTAAAGATGTTACTACTGGTGATACTCTTTGTAACGAAGACAAGCCAATTTTGTTAGAAAAAATTATCTTCCCTGAGCCAGTTATTTCCGTTGCTATCGAACCTAAAACCAAACAAGACCAAGAACGTATCGGTATGGCCATGCAGAAATTGGCTGAAGAAGACCCAACGTTCAGAATTAAAACTGACGAAGAAACTCTACAGACCATCATTTCTGGTATGGGAGAGCTACATTTAGATATTATCGTGGATCGCATGAAACGCGAATTCAAGGTAGAAGCCAATGTTGGCGCCCCTCAAGTAGCTTATAAAGAAACTATTCGCACCAAAGCTGAAGCTGAAGGAAAATATATCAAACAGTCTGGTGGTAAAGGTCAGTTTGGCCATTGTTATCTGACTGTTGAACCTCAAGAGGCTGGTACTGGCTTTGAATTTGTCGATGAGACAAAAGGCGGATCAATTCCTCGTGAATATATTCCAGCTATAGAAAAAGGTGTGAAAGATTCACTAACTCGTGGCATCCAAGCTGGTTATCCAGTGGTAGACATCAAAGTAACCGTAACTGACGGTTCTTACCACGAAGTTGACTCTTCTGAAATGGCTTTCAAAATGGCTGGTTCAATGGCTTTCCAGGCAGCTTGCAAGAAAGCCAACCCAGTTATAATGGAACCTATCATGAAAGTAGAAGTAGTTACCCCAGAACAATATATGGGTGACTGTATTGGTGATTTAAACAGTAAGCGCGGTCAAATTCAAGAAATGTTTGATCGTGGACAGATGAAAGTAGTGAAGGCTATCGTGCCATTAGCTTCAATGTTTGGCTATGTCACTTCTTTACGCTCTATGTCACAGGGTCGTGCAAGCTCTTCTATGGAGTTTGGCCACTATGCGGACGTTCCAGGCAATGTAGCCCAAAATATCATTGCTGGTAAACAAAAATAATTTTCAACTAAAACAAAAATTCACCCTTTGCTGGGTGAATTTTTGTTTATTAAATAACAATTGTCTTTTGATTTGTATACACTAGTCTATACAAATGTGGATAAAGGTGTGCAAAACACAACCTTAAAGTGGACAACCAAACAAAAATTTTACGGCTTTATTGTTTCTTTTTTGGCTAACCATAAAAGAAAGAAGGTTTGTATACACTAGTCTATACAAACCTGTTGACAAAACCACAACTATGTGCTATAATTATATTGTAGTTCTTTGCTACAATTTACTTGTTCACTTATCAGTGAACTTAACCTATCCGAACTGCTTATTTATAAGAAGGGGATTCACAACTGCTGTACAAATATATTGAAGCGGTAGTGGCGAATCCGTAACTTCTTGTCCGGTAACCTCAAAATTTTGCATTTTGTCTGACCTTTTGTGTCAAATATATGCCTGCGGTTTTACCATCAAGCGGTCGGGGGTATCACTGTCTTGGTTGATAATCATTCATCTATATGATGATTGCTTTCGCCATGTACAGCGCCTTAAGGGCGAGATCCTTAAAATTATTTTTATCGGGATACTACGCCCTTATTTTTTTTCAAAAAATTTTGCTTGACTACATCTATTAATCTGCTATAATTATCCCATTGAAAATAATCAACCAATATGACCAAATCGACTTTTAGCAAAGATTTTCTTACCAAAATAAAAACTCTATTACTTGAAGAAAAAAATACTCTGGAAAAAGACTTAGGCAAATTTACTCAAAAAAATTCTCATGTTTCTGGTGATTACAATAGTAATTTCCCAGAATATGGAGATAAGGATGACGAAAACGCAGCTGAGGTAGCTGAATATGCGACTGAATTACCATTAGAAGAAAGCTTTGAAAAAACCTTGCGCGACAATGTTCAGGCACTACAACGCCTAGAAGAAGGTACTTACGGAATTTGTAAATATTGCAAAAAACCAATCGACGAAAAACGTTTATTGGCTCGCCCAACTTCTAACGCTTGTGTTTCTTGTAAGAAAGCTATCACTCAGGAAATTTAATTTTATATGCAAACCAAAGTCCGCCAATTAATTATTTTTATTGGCGGCTTTTTTTTATTTTGTTTAGATCAAACAATAAAATTTTTATCTTTGCATACTTTTACTAACAATCATCTTATCTTAAAGATATTAGGTTGGAATCCATTTCAAAACAATGGAATAGCTTTTAGCTTACCTCTATCCAGTGCTATAACTATCCTGTTTACCGTTCCAATAATAGTAATTATTGCCTATTTTTTAACAAAATATTTTTTCTATCCTACTAAACTAAATTTTTTTATTGGTTTAACTTTAATTTTTTGGGGGGCATTATCAAATTTAGTCGATAGGATATTTTACCAAGCTACAATTGAT
>CALRIA010000004.1 GCA_943359595.1 Candidatus Magasanikiibacteriota bacterium
TTGTGGAACATATGGCTTCCTTTAAAAATTTGGATGCTGTTCATACTGCGCCGACTGGCACTAGCAGTGGTCCTCAAACTTTAAAACCAAAATCAGCTTTTAATAATTCTTCATCTGGTGGTGGATATAAAGCGCCAGAACAACCCGAATATTAATCATTTTATTTATTAAATTTTACAAACATACATATGTCCATGTTTTCAAAATTAAAACAATTTAAAGATTTACGTGACCAAGGCAAAAAATTACAAGATTTAATCGGCGGCGAAACAGTCACCGTAGACAAAGCCAGTGGTAAAGTTGTTGTAACAATGAACGGTAACTTAGAAATGACTGGCCTAGCAATCGATGACAGTATGCTCTTTCCAGATAAAAAATCTGATCTGGAAAAAGCAATAAAAGAAGCTCATAGTGAAGCTCTCAAAAAAATGCAACGTACTATTGCTATGAAAATGCAACAATCTGGTGAATTTAATATTCCTGGTTTAAATTAACATGTATTCACCCACTATCAACAAATTGATTGGGATTTTAAAAAAACTACCATCGGTTGGACAACATACCGCTGAACGGTATGTTTTTCATTGGCTAAAATCTGGTAAGGTAGAAGTTAATGAACTTAGGAACGCTTTAGATAACTTATTAAAAAATATCAAGAGTTGTGAAATTTGTTGGAACTTTTCTGATTTTACTCCCTGTGAAATTTGCGCCAAGAAAGATCGCAATCAAACTCAAATTTGTGTGGTCGACGAAGCTCAGGCTGTCGCCGCTTTGGAAAAAACTGGAGCGTACACTGGTGTTTATCACATTTTGCGTGGAACTATTGATGTCGGTAATGAAACTGGATTGGCGGAATTAAAAATTCATGAGCTGTTAGAGCGTATTAAAATAAATGAACAGTTACAAGAGATAGTTTTAGCACTGAATCCTGATATGCCTGGAGAAACTACTATGTTATATTTGGAAAAACAGATAAAACAGATAAAACCACAAATTAAAATATCTAGGCTAGCTCGAGGTTTGCCGATGGGATCTGATTTACAATATAGTGATGAAATTACTTTGGGTAGCGCGTTAAAAAACCGTTTCTCAAATTAAAAAACCCTCGAAAATTTCGAGGGTTTTTTAATTTTTGTTTTTTAGATTAAACAATTTCCACTTCAGTGAATCTCTGTCTCTGACCGTGAACTTTATGAAAACGTACTTTACTCTTGAATTTCTCAACGCGTAAAGTGCGATGTTTGCCTTGTTTTAAAACTTTGGCATTGACTACTTCACCAGCGATATAAGGTTTACCGATTTCTACCAAATTTCCTTCTTCATCAGCTTTCAAAAGTACTTTGTCAAATTTAAAGTTTGTATCCGCCAAAACATCGATACCATCAACTTTTAATTTTTCGAATTTAAATTTTTCACCAGATTTAACAATATATTGTTTACCACCAGTTGCAATAATAGAGATCATAATTTAAGTTTAAATACCCATTTTCTAGTCCATCGAAGTTGTCCTAGTTGGGCTTACTTTAGATATAAAACGTGTTAATTATAACAAAAATAAACAAAATGTCAAGGGATACGACTAATTTATGCTTAATCTACCGTAAAAACTCAAATTTATCCCCGATTTTAAAATTAAATTTTTGTGCAAATCCAGCTGGAATTTCCAACACTCGATCAGAGACATCTCTGGCTGGATATAATGTCAATTCTTCCTCAATAACATCACGTTCGAGTGGCAAATTTGGCGCTATATCTATTATCATTCCTTTATTAAACCAAATAATATCCAAAGGGAATTTCATATCTCTCATCACAAATACATGTTGTTTAGCTTCTGGAAAAACAAACAACATTCCATCATATTTACCCAAATCATCACGTCCACCCAATCCTTTTTGCCAATGTTTGATATTGTTAGCCACTAGTACGGTCAAAACTTGATTGTTGATTTTAAGAATAGCCTTTGGCCAATAAAAAGCATAATACAATTTTAAACCAACAGTAAACACTACAATCAATCCTAAAATAAAGAATTGCCATTTTTTTATTTCAGATTTTTTATTTATTGACATATTTTTGACGTTTAAAGACATACATTTCCATCACGACAATAGCTATTACCAATAATAACAAAGAAACAATTTTAAAAATACTACTCATATATAAAGCTGAAAAACCAAACAGAGCTGAGAAACCATAAAAAATTAATACAGCTTGCCATTGTTTAAAACCAATATCTACCAATCTAAAATGCAAATGTCGGCGATCACCTTTGGCTATGGATTGACCACTAAAAAGTCTAGAAGTAATAACCCAAATCAAATCAACTATTGGGACCGCCATAACAAGCAACGCCGTCGCAATTTTACTGCCCGCCACAATAGCTAGCACACCCAACATCAAGCCAAGGAACTGCCCACCCCCCTCACCTAAAAATATTTTGGCCGGATAAAAATTTAATACTAAGAACCCAAAACAAGTCGCCGCCAAAACTATCGCAACCACTGCCACATCCGGTTGATGAAATTTTGTTGCCCCACCAGCCAAAGCTGCGATAGAAAGTGCACCGATTGCTGACACTCCAGTCGATAAACCGTCTAAGCCATCTAAAATTTTAACGGTATACATCATACCTAGTAACCAGAAAAATGCCAAAATATCCACCCCTACTAAAACTGTGCCAAAATTTTGGGTATGAATTTTCCAAAAATCTAACCCAATAGTACCACCAAACGGATTGGTAATACCATCAAAATTTAAACCACCGGCCAATACTAACAATACTGCTACTATCGAACCCAACAATCTCCACTGATATTTTAAACGCACAATGTCATCTAAATATCCGACAATCATTAAAATTAACCCAGCGAAAAATATCAACCAAAATTGATTGATGATAAAATGTTTAAAAACAACACCACCACAATATAAAAATAAAATAACAATCCAAAAACTTAAAAAAATCCCCAAACCACCAAGTAGTGGAACGGGATTTTTATGAAGTTTGCGATCTTTATCAGGATAATCAAAAATTTTTAATTTTGTGGCTATTTTTTTAATAAAAAAAGTTACAAAAATAGCTAAAAAAAACGGTAAAATAAATATCAACGATAAAATAAACATCATACAACTTTAATCTCTCCTCCTTGACCAATCATTACTGTATCACGACGTTTTAATTTACCAGATAATAATAATTCTGCCAACTGATTTTCTACCTTTTCTTGTAAAGCACGACGCATTGGACGAGCACCAAATTCTGGATCAAACCCAACATCAGCCAAAAATTCCATCGCCGTTGGTTCTATCTTTAATTCAATTCCTTTGGCCTCCAAATCCTTGGCCACACGCTTAAGCATCAAACCAGCTATCTTAATAATATCCTCACGATTTAACGCTTTAAACAAAACAATGCCATCAAAACGATTTAAAAACTCCGGACGGAAGTATTGTTTGAGTTCACCATGCAATAATTTATCTTTAATAATATCGGAAGTCACTCCGGCACGCAATTGTTCTTGTACATAAGCAGTACCAGCATTGGCCGTCGCAATCAAAATTACATTGGTAAAATCCACCACTCGGCCAACACTGTCAGTTAAACGCCCATCATCCATTACCTGTAAAAATAAATTCAAAATATCTTTATCAGCTTTTTCCATCTCGTCTAACAATAATAAAGAAAACGGACTGCGACGGATTGCCTCAGTCAACATACCACTACCTTTTTCACCTGGAGTACCAATCAAACGATAGATACTGCTTTTATCTTGGTATTCACTCATATCCAAACGTACCATGCGTTCCTCACCACCAAAATATACCTCTGCAATAGTCTTGGCCAATTCGGTCTTACCCACACCAGTTGGACCCAAAAATAAAAAATTGGCAATCGGACGTTTGGAAGATCTAATCTCCGCTCGCGCGCGTCGCAATGCATTGGCGACCAAACCAACTGCTTCAACTTGGCCGATTACTCGTTTATGCATTTCTTCTTCTAAATGCATCAACTTGGTACTTTCATCAGACGAAACAGTAGTGACTGGCACACCAGTTTTTTGTGCTACTACTACTGCCACTTCTTCACTAGTAACAAAACTATTAGGGCCCTTTTTATTATGTGAAAAAGAAGCCGCTTCTGTCATTAATTCTTGCGCACTGCCAGGTAGATAAGACTCATGTAAAAATCTCGCCGCCAGCTGAACTGATTTGGCCACTGCGTCATAAGAAAAAAATACATTTTGTTTATATTCTATCGTACCAACTTTTGATTCCAAGACTTGAATGGCTTGATTTTCATCCATTTCTTTTATTTCCACTTTGGCGAATAAATTACCAAGTGGCGAACTAACGATATGACGAGAATATTCGTCGGGAGTAGTCGTGGCAAAAGTCAAAAATCGGCCACTACCCAAATATTCATTTAAAGTACCGGCAACATCAAGACTACCGGTCGCGCCACCGGCAGAAACGCCAGTTAATTCATGAATATTATTTATAAATAAAATAACATTACCAGAACGACCAACATCTTGCATGATTCCAATTAAACGTTCAACCGCACCAGCTGGAGTAGTTCCGGCCAATAATTTTGGCACGCTCAAACGCACTAAGCGTTTATCTTGTAAACGACTTGGGATATCGTCTTCTACCATTTTTTGAGCCAAACCTTGAATAATAGTAGTTTTACCAACACCAGTATCCCCGACTAAAATTACATTTTGTCCTCCACCTTCTACTATCCGGATCACTTCTTCTATTTCTTTTTCACGAGCAACACAACTTTCCAAATTACCAAACTGAGCTAAAATCGTCAGATCATCACTAAAATTATTTAAAAATGGAGTCTGCACTGCAGTCATAGCTTTATCCATGCCAGTTTTAGAACGACCAGCGGCAGCTTTGTGAAATTTTATATATTGACGATATAACCGCTCTCGAATTCTCGCCCATTCCACTACATTTAATAATTTTTGTTTATCAACTGCTAAATCAAATAAAATTTCTTGTAATTTTTCTGATTGTTTTATAGTAGACAATAATAATTCTGTAACACTAACATATTCTTGGTGAGCACTATAGGCTTCTTCGTAAGCATTAAATAAAATTTGTTGAAAATCAATCGAAATTAATGGCATAGTCATCTTATCTCGCTGACCACTTACCGCTGGAGAAGACCCTAAAACATCAGCCAAAGTTTTTTGTAATGAACCAGTCGAAATAGCCAAACGAGTAAAAATATTGGCAATGCGATCAGAAGAAAGTAAAGCGTAAAAAAGGTGTTCAGGAGTAACACTGCCGAAGCCACTTTTGTCCGCCACCAGATAAGCATCACCCAATACTGTCAACGCCTCATCCGTAAAAGTATCAGCAATATTTATTTTTTTCTTTGATTTTATTTTTTTGGCTTGGCGCCAATCAACCACATCCATTTTTTCATCGAACCCTTCTTTGGTTTCGTATTGACTATAATGATAGCGCTCTACATTGTCTTTTTTAATTCTTTCAACTATTGCGCGATACCATAAATAAAATAAAATCGTAACACCAGCATAAAACAATGCTCCATCTATTCCTCTCAAATTCACAACCAACGACCACCAAAAAGACCAATCAAGCAACATGGAAGGATTGGAAAAAATACCTTTATGTAAAAGAAAATATATCCCCCACCCCCAGGCATTTATCCACAAAAGTATAAGGGAAACAAAACGAACTTTATTAAAAACACGTCGTGCTTTGGCCAAACTCAAATGATATCGAGTAAGTGGATAAAACCAAAATAACCAGTGTCCACGAATAAAATGACCAACCGACATCCCGTGACATTCTTTGCATCTACTAAAACCAACAAAACCAGTAGCACGACAAATTGGACATGATAATAAAGAGATAGATTGTGGTTTATCAAACAACATACTATTTTATAAACAACATAATAAAACCATTTGCTACTACAACCGGTAATAAAAGCCAAATAATAAACAAAACCACACACACCAACAACCAAAATATCAAAGCAACTGAACGCGCGCAAAACTGCACAAACCGCATCATAAAACTAATAATTCTTCCTTGCCAGTCATATTGCCCATACATCGGCACGAATAAATTTTTTAACCACAAACCAGGGGCTAAAGTTTGGTTACCTTCTAAGAAAAAACCAACACACCATTTGAAAGAATGCAAAACTCCGCCGGTATACCACCAAAGCGGAAAATAAAATATATCCACAATTGCATCAAACAAAATACGCTGAAAAATCAATAACCACATAACTACTTTTTATGAGATTATTATACCATAAAATTTCAAAAATAAAAAATCCACCTACTGACGGATTTCAAAAATTTATTTGGCCATCGCCACTGCTCCACCAGCCGGATTATAACGTTGAAATTCCTCAACTGTTACCAAATTCATACCCTGCAGATGTTTTTCAATATTATTCATCGAACCGGCGTCAGCAATCTTTATCTCCAAACCTTGCAAATCAACATTCATTTCGCTAATTTGGCTCTCCAGAGCATGCGCTTCATAACCACGAGTAGCTGCTGAATTGACTCTAACCATATAAGCTACAGACACTATAACAACCACACTTAATAAGCTAGCACGCATTGCTCTGCCACTAAACCATTCTGGCATAGTGATGGTATACAAAGCATTTAAAAAATTATGATAATGAGCCTGAAATTGACGTTTATAAGACATATGTAATTTAAATTTTTTCAATAATTCTTAATTTGGCACTACGACTACTAGGATTATTTTTGAGTTCTTCATCATTGGCGACGAGCGGTTTTTTGTTAATAGTTCTGATAGTTTTATTTTGATTTTTTACAAAAAATTGCTTTACTATTCTATCTTCTAGAGAGTGGAAAGAAATCACCGCCAAACGTCCGCCGCTTGATAATATTTCGATTGCTTGTGGTAAAACTTGTCGCACCACTTCTAATTCTTTATTTACAGCAATGCGTAAAGCTTGAAATACTTTGGTAGCTGGATGAATACCACCTACCCAAGGAATTTCTTTATCAGTTTTTAATTTGCGACGATAGACTCCCAAAATTATTTCTACTAGCGGTGCAGTACGATCGATTTTATTTACCGCTCTAGCTCCAACAATTTCTTTGGCAATTTCTCGACTTAACTTTTCTTCTCCATAATAGCGCAATATTTTTTCTAATTCAGCTTCACTATAATCATTTATTATATCAGTTGCAGTTTCACCAGTTATGCCACCGTAGCGCATATCTAGCGGTTCGTCATTTTCAAAGCTAAATCCCCGACCGCGTTCTTTGAACTGTGGTGTGGACCAACCAAGATCCATTAAAACTGCATTAGCATTTTCAAAATTATTTGCAATAACTATTTCTTTTAAATTTACAAAATTATCTCGAACAAAAATTACTTGATTCTCATAGCGATATAAATTTCTTTTTGCTCTCAGTAATGATTCCGGATCCGCATCAATGCCAAGTAATTTTCCTTTTGGGCCAATTTTATCCAAAATCGCTTCACTATGACCAGCGTCACCTAAAGTGCAATCAATTACTTTACTATTTTTACTTAAGTTCAACCCCTCAAGAACTTCATTCAGTAGCACGGGTATGTGTCTCATATTATATTCCTAATTCCGCCATCTTCTCGGCAATTTCATTACTGTTGGTTTCGGTCTGACTCTTGTATATCTTCCATTTTTCTTCATCCCAGATTTCTGCGCGATTGTACAAACCAGCTAAAATAACATTTTTCTTTAAGCCTGCAAATTCACGTAGATACTCTGGCAAAACGACACGTCCTTGCTTGTCTATTTCCACTTCCATTGCTCCCGCCAACATCAGACGAGAAAAAGCACGACTGTTGGATTGGCTAATTGGTAGAGTGGCCAACTTTTCGGCCAACTTTTCCCATTCGGTTTTAGTGTAAAGAAATAAACAGTTGTCTAGACCGCGAGTGACGATTGCTCCCTTACTTAAATCACGACGAAATTTGGCCGGTATAGCCAACCGTCCTTTTTCATCTAAATTGTGAGTATACTCACCGATAAACATATCATGAAAATTCACCATTTCTCTCCACTACATCCCATTTTACACCACTTTAATACATCGGTCAACACTTTATACCAATCTATTCCCCGCTTGTTTTGGCTAACACATAATAAAAAATCACATTATTTTAATATGTGGATAACTCTCTATGCTTTCTAAAAGAAGTTGTCTATGTTGCAAAGACCAAAGATATGACATTTTGGATAAAAGAAGACATTGAAAAATATGGTTATCAAGTTATTGCGTTTAAATAAAAAGAGCAAAAAAAATACACACCTAATTTGATGTGTATTTAATCTTAAAATAAAAGTTTAGACCAAACCTAAACTTCTACTTCCATTCCGCCAGTAACTGGCAGAGCTGAAATATTGAGTTTTTCTTTTATTTTTGCCGCCAGACGATGTTTGACCTCGGTTTCACCATGATTGAGACAGACTTTTTTAGGGAGATTTTTGGCGCTCCCGATCCAACTCAGCAATTTAGCCTGATCACCATGCGCTGAGAACGCTCCTATGGATTTTACTTTGCATTTTACCGATATACGTTCACCCATTATATTCACATGTGCGGCGCCTTCCTGAATTTCACGTCCAATAGTCCCATACGCCTGATAACCAACGATAAGTAAAGTACTATGTGGATCAGATAAATAACGCAAGGCGTGGTACAAAATACGGCCACCGTTCATCATACCAGCGCCAGCAATAATAATCTTAGGATTAGGAACGTTGTTAATATGTTTGGAATCTTCTCTAGTATCAGACAGTACGAGCCCAGGAAAATCAAACATGTCATCGCCACTTTTTATAAGCCTGATAGCGTGTTCGTCATAATACTGAGTATATTTACGATAAATTTTAGTCGCGCCAATTGCGAGTGGACTATCTAAAAATATCGGGAGAACTGGTAAGCGATGTTGTTGTTCTATTAATTTATCCAATTCATAAAGCAACTCTTGGGTACGTTCCAAAGAAAATGATGGAATCATCAATACACCACCCAGCCGTACCGCTTCCAACACCACTTTTTCCAAAATATCACGACGGGATTGATCGGATTCGTGCAATTTATCGCCATAAGTAGATTCACATACAAGCAAATCAATATCATCTGGCAAATTATCAGTATCACGCAAAATTGGTACATTTACATTACCTACATCACCGGAAAACACGATACGCTTTCCTTCGGAAACTATTTCGATAAATGCCGAACCAAAAATATGACCAGCATCACGCAAATATACCTTGACATTTTTATCACCAAACAGGTCCTGCCATTGATAATAATCTAAAGGTTTAAATTGTGCCATTACAGCGGCAATATCTTGTTCACTATATAATATTTGTCGACCAAATTTTATATTATCATGAATCATTACGCCAAGAGCATCGTGCATAACCAGCTCGGCCAAATCCATAGTCGCCGGTGTAGCATAAAAAAATCCTGTAAAACCTCCTTTGGTCAACAACGGCAGACGCCCAACATGGTCTAAATGCGCATGCGTGATAAGCACGGCTGAAATATCTTTGGGATTATATGGCAATGGACGATGATTGAATTCTTCGTTGAATTGTCCACCCTGATACATACCACAATCCACCAAAATTTTTCTGCCCGCCGTTTCTATCAAACTATTTGAGCCGGTGACATCATCAGCTCCACCTAAAAAATGTATTTTCATAATATATTTTAACTAATAACCGTACATATATTGTAGTTATTTTACCTTATTACAAAACTATATACAAGCTTATATTTTTATGATAAAATATTTTATAAGAACAAACAAAAAAAATGACTAAAAACTACACTTAAAATCAACAATTATGCGTCGAAATTTAGAAGATATTGAAATTGTAGAACCACCCATTGGAGAACTAACCAAAAAAAAATCATGGAAAGGAACTTGTTTTACTGGTTGCTTTTTTTTAATAATATTAGCGATAGCAACAGTCGTTGGAATCCGTTTTTATGTCGGTCCAGGACCAAAAATCAGCACCACCATTCCAAACAATTTTCCCGCTGATATTCCAGTTTACGATAAAGATAATATAGAAGCGATTACCAATATTCCAGCTCGCTACAAAGAGCGCGGCGTAGGTGTATCCACTATTTTACCAAAATTGATACTTTCACCAATATTTTATAATTCAGACAATACCAACAATGGTAGCTCGTTACAAAATATCTGGAAGGCAGTCACTTTGCCTAGTGGAAACTATCGTGACAGTATTCAGATTGAATGGCGCAAAATAAATGCCGATCCAAATTTTGTTATTGCTTATTACAAAAAAGAACTAAAAAAGAAAAATTTTAAAATTGATATTGAATCTGAAGGTAAAAAAGTTCAGCAATTTTCATTTAGTCGTGAAGATGGTTTGGACGGATCGATTTTTATTCAAATAGAGGATGACAAGAAGTCTGGTACCGATTATATGATTTTGACTGTAAACTTACCAAAACAATAATGTTAAAAATTTTAAATTCTCAATCTAAAACCATTACTGGAGCGGCCATTATTTTATCTGGCGCAACTTTGTTGTCTCGTTTAGTGGGAATAATTCGCGATCGAGTTTTGGCTCATTATTATGGGGCCGGACCAGTTATGGATGCTTATTACGCCGCTTTTAAAATTCCTGATTTAATATACAATCTTTTAATTGTTGGCGCTCTAACCGCCGGCTTTATCCCCACTTTTACCAAACTCCTCAGTGAAAAAGACGATAATAAACGCGCTTGGTACTTAACCAATAATATTTTAAATATTCTAGGTTTAGCGCTGTTAATATTATGCTCGCTAGGACTAATACTTACTCCGATTTTAAACAAAATCATTGCCCCAGGATTTCATGACGACAATTTAGCTCGAGTGATTGGTTTTACACGCATTATGTTTTTATCCCCAATTTTCTTGGGTATTTCCATGATTATGGGTGGTGTTTTACAATCATTACGTCGCTTTGTTTTATATGCTTTTGCTCCAATTTTTTATAACTTTGGTATTATCTTTGGAGCGACGGTGCTAGTACGTCTTATGGGAGAAAACGGTTTGGCTTGGGGGGTTGTTCTGGGCGCTTTTGTCCACTGTGCTATTCAAATATATGGCGTCAGACAGGTGGGCTGGCGATATCATTTTAATTTTGACACTAAAGACAAAGATACCAATACTGTTGGTAAACTAATGGTCCCTCGCACTTTGGGGTTAGCGATCACACAATTAAATCAGGTTATTATCACAATACTAGCTTCATTCTTACCTATAGGTAGTATCGCCGTTTACAACTACGCCAATAATTTACAAGCGGTACCAGTTGGAGTTTTGGCTATCCCATTTGCCTTAGCGATTTTTCCGCTTTTATCTTCAGCGGCAGCAGAAAATGATATGGGACAATTTGTCTCTCATCTATCCAATGTCATTCGCCAAATATTATTTTTAATAATGCCGGCAGCTATACTAATATTATTATTACGCGCACAAATTGTTCGCGTGATTTTAGGTAGCGGCCAGTTTGACTGGAATGCAACTGTTAACACCGCTGACGCTTTGGCTTTTTTTTCACTAGGTCTCGTGGCTCAAGCTTTAATTCCAGTATTATCACGAGCTTTTTTTGCTCTTTCAAACACCAAGACTCCATTTATAATTGGCATTATTTCTGAACTTATTAGTATTATTGCCGCCTTAATATTGATGAAACCACTAGGAGCGGCTGGTTTGGCACTAGCCAGTTCGATTGGAGTTACAATCAATCTAATTTTGTTGTGGATAAGCCTACGATTCGAAACTAAAACTCTAAACGAGTCAGCAATTTTGTCTTTAATTTATAAAATTTCCCTAGCGAGTCTCGTAATGGGGATAGTAGTTCAATTATTAAAGTATCCCTTGGCCAGATTATTAAACCAACAAATTTTCTGGGGAATATTCGGACAAGGTGCCATTGCTGGAATGACTGGTATTGTTGTTTATTTTTTCTTATGCTATATATTAAAGGTACCAGAATTTATACAATTAAAAGACAGTTTTGCTAGACGCTGGCTGAAAATCCGCAATATCAACACAACTGAAATTATTGAAAATAAAGAATAAGCTGAAACAACTTTTTATGAATGATCATTTACGAAATTTTTGTATCATCGCTCATATAGATCATGGTAAATCGACTTTAGCCGATCGTTTCTTGGAATTCACTGGGACTGTATCCAAACGCGACATGAAGAATCAATTGCTTGATTCCATGGATTTAGAACGCGAACGTGGTATTACCATCAAACTTACACCAGTGCGAATGAAATATATATTAGATAACAAAGAATACGTTTTAAATTTAATTGACACACCAGGACATGTAGACTTCAATTATGAAGTATCACGTTCACTGGCTGCCGTAGAGGGCGCGGTACTGCTCGTTGACGCTACTCAAGGAGTACAGGCTCAAACTATCGGTAATCTTTATTTAGCTATTGAACAAAATTTACAAATTATTCCAATAATCAATAAAGTCGACTCTCCAGCTGCTAACATTGAAAAAACGACTGCTGAAATTATTCATCTTTTAGGCTGTGACCCAGCGGATATTATTTTAGCTTCCGGAAAAACTGGCCAAGGGGTAGAAGATATTTTAAAAGCAATTGTGAAAAAGGTACCACCGCCAACCGATTTAAACACCCAACCGGCGCGTGCTTTGATTTTTGATTCCTCTTATAATGAATTTAAAGGTGTAGTGGCTTCGGTGCGAGTCGCTGATGGTGAATTAAAAAAAGGTGATCGAATCTATCTCATGGGCACTCAAACTCCTGCCGAAGTGTTGGAATTGGGATATTACACTCCAAAATTTCAGCCTGCCCCAATTTTAAAAAATGGAGAAATCGGTTATATCGTGACTGGCTTAAAAGAAGTACGTGATTGTCGCGTGGGTGATACGATTACCACTTTAAATTCAGAAAAAACTGGTGTTGCCAAAGAATCATTACCAGGCTACAAGGAAGTAAAACCAATGGTTTATGCCGGCATTTTTCCAAGCGAAGGTGATGGTTACGAAGAATTACGTGATGCTATTGATCGCCTAAAATTGAGCGATTCTGCATTAATTTATGAGCCAGAACATTCACAAGCGCTGGGCTTTGGTTTTCGTTGTGGATTCCTTGGCATGTTGCATCTAGATATTTTCCAAGAACGTCTGAAGCGAGAATTCAATTTAGAAGTAGTAATCACCGTTCCGAGCGTCGCCTACAAAATAGAAAAAACTAATGGTACTGGCATGACCATTCACAGCCCCCAAGAAATGCCCGAACCAAATCATATCCTTTCTATTATGGAGCCATGGATGACGTTGGATATTATTACTCCAAAAGAATATGTCGGCAATGTGATGACTTTAATCTCTGAACGTCGTGGTCGTTATCTCAATACTGAATATCTCAGTACCGGTTCAGACCAACGCGCACTTTTACATTATCAAATTCCGTTGGCGGCTCTAATCACCGATTTTTATGATAAATTAAAAACCGTCACTTCTGGTTATGGTTCCATGAATTATGAATTAATTGATTATGAAAAAACCGATGTGGTGAAAATTGATATTCTAGTAGCCGAAGAATCAGTGGAAGCATTAGCCACTTTAGTCTGGCGCGAAGATGCTTTTCACATTGGGAAAAAAATCTGCGAATCATTAAAAGATTCACTCCCCCGCCAACAATTTGAACTAAAAATACAAGCCGCCATTGGTGGAAAAGTAGTAGCTTCAGAAAGATTGGGAGCATTACGTAAAGATGTTATCGCCAAACTTTATGGTGGTGATGTCACCCGTAAAATGAAATTATTAGAAAAACAGAAAAAAGGAAAAAAGCGTATGATGGCTCATAGTAAAGTTGATATTCCTGCTGAGGCCTATTTAGCCGTATTAAAGAGATAATTATTATGACCGAAGATAAAAAAATCAAAAGATGCGTTGGCCCAATAATTTATAATTTGGAAGGAAAAATATTTCTAATGAAATCACCAAAATGGCGACAAGGCAAAGACGGTAAATTTGGCGAAGTTTGGACAGTGCCAGGAGGAGAAATTGAAAAAGATGACACTGGAACAGAAATAGAAACACCAGAACAAGCTTTAAAACGAGAAATTAAAGAAGAACTCGGCATAGAACTGAGTCATATTGAATATATTGGCGAAGGAAGAAAATCCGGTGAAACAGATTTTATTAAACCAAATATTAATTTTGAATTTATAGATTTTATTGCCCGAACAGAAAATTCTAAAATTTCGCCTAATAGTGAAATTAGTGAATACGGGTGGTTTACTTTAAATGAAGCGGACTCATTACCTATGATCGATGTTACCAAAGGGTTTATCACACGATGCCGTCAGTTGGTTGAAAAAAGAATAGTCGAATTTCAAACAGAATATAAAATTAACAAAAGATAATATGAAACACAAAACAATAAAACAAATTTGGACAGTAATTGCCATAATCGGTATTTTGGCCATGGTTTTTTTTACAATTTTACCAATTTTCCAATAACATGAAAATTCTGCGCCAATATCAGCTAGACATTATTTTTCTTTTTTTTGCCTTGATCTTGATTATGTGGTCTTATTTTTATGGTTTAAGATATTTGGGAGTTGATCCACATAGATATGAATGGCTATTGGCTGTTCCATTATTATTTTTTTATGTCATTTATATCTTTAAAATTCGAAACAAAATTGCTATTGCCGATCGACGTAATCTTACCACCAAATCTTTAGTGTATTGGATACTATTTGGAGTTTCTTTATTTTCCACATATGGTACTCCAATTCCAGCCAAAGATTATTGGTCACTCAATGCCCTATTTTTTATTTTTACAATTTTTTTGGCCGATTCATATTGGGATTTTAAAAGCATCACTCTAAAAAATTTTAAAAAATAATATGTCAGAACAACCAAGAAATTTAGAATTCCATCATGTACCATACGGTCGACAAGATTTTGAATATGAACCAACTGGTGGATTGGCTGATATGTTTAAAAATGCTGATTATTTAAAACCAGAAATAATTAAAAATTATATTCAACAAATTGTTGAACAGGTAAACCAAAGTCAGGACAGTACTGCTCAAAAGGCCTGTGTAATAGATTTGTTAAGAGAAGAAAATATTCAAAAACTATTGGCACAAAAAGAAATTGACGCGGATGATAAAGAAGAAATAGAAAAAATGACTCTTTACTGGGTAAAAAAAATTAAAAAAGGAATAATCGAAGAATTAAAAAAATATTTACCAGATGATTTATATTTTTTTGTAAAAGAAAAAGAAAAACAAGATTACCATCTTTTCAATAAAAAAAGCATCATCATCGATTCAAAAACTGATCGAGAATATTTTTTTAAAGAAAGTAGAATGTTCTCTAATGAAACAAGAGAAGAAATGGAAGAATGTTTTAGAATATTAAGAAATGCAATAAATAATTTAAAGAACCCAGAAAAAGAAATGCCTTTTATTATTAAACCAGAAAATATAGGACAAAATACCAAAGACGGCCACGTTGACAATCAATCTATAAGTCTTACCTCCAACCAAGTGGATTTAACATCCATAGAAGACGCTCTCGGTGAAGAAGCGCACGGGAACATGTATTATAAAGAATTAGATGAAGCCTCTGCAAAAAAAGCATTGTCTGGCATTTTGGACTGTCTTAGAGGTACAAGATTTCTAGCTCAAAACGGTTTGACTCTCACTGACTTAGATACTGAGCCGATCGGAAAAAATTTGGGAATAAACAACAAAAACAAAAGAGGTGTTCTTTTTGATTTGGATGGGTTACAACAGATTGGTCATAATATTAATAGGATCATCGCTCCATCTAAAGCAAACGGGGAAAAAGAGCTTCGTTTGTTTGCACCAGAATATAGATTGTTCGGTATAGAAGTTAACACTGTAGCTACTGCAGAATCGATGATCTGGGAAATTGGTGATTCCATACTTGGGTTAGCCGAAATTCAAATCGACATACTTTTTAAATCTTCTGATTTTTTTGCTAAAAATAAATTAATCTCCGTATGGGAAAAATTGAGAGAATTTAGCAATAAAATGATTGCCAAAAAACCAACGGATCGACCGTCGTTTGATATTTGTATCACAAAAATAGAAGAGATAATTAATAAACTTCCCGACCAACAATAATATGTCAAAAAAATGGATAATTTCTCCCGCAGTACCAGATGAATTTTTAATTGCTCACCCAGAACTACCGTCAATAGTAGCGCGTTTGCTATACAATCGAAATATAAAAACTCAAGAACAGATTGACGAATTTTTAAATCCAGATTATTTACAAGACATTCATGATCCATTTTTATTTAATGACATGGAAAAAGCGGTAGAAATTATTTTTTCACATATTAAAGAACAAAAAAATATCGTTGTACATGGCGATTACGATGCTGATGGAGTTTGCGCATCCGCAACCATTGTTAGTTGTCTACAAAAAATTGGTGCACAAAATGTTTCGGTATTTTTACCACATCGAGAAACAGATGGATACGGACTAAACATGAATACAGTCAAAAATCTCAAAGAACAAAAAACTGATTTAATAATTACTTGTGACTGTGGAGTGAGCAATACGCCAGAGGTAAAATTGGCCAAACAACTTGGTATGATGGTAATTATAACTGACCACCATTCAATTCCCGCCGAAATACCACCAGCCGACGCCATCATTCACCCCAAAATTCCCGATGAGAAATATCCAGACAAAGGCTTGTGTGGTGGAGCGGTCGCTTTTAAATTAGTTCAAGCCTTACTAAAAAAACATCAGGAGAAAAACGCCACATTACTTGATGGACAATCACATGAAGCATTTGAAAAGTGGCTACTGGATCTAGCAGCCATCGCCTCTATCGGCGATATGGTTCCACTAATCGGTGAATCCCGCACACTTACTCGTTACGGACTGACCGTATTGAATAAGACTCACAATTTGGGATTAAAAAAATTGATGTTTGTCGCTGGCATATTGGATGAAAACGACCAACCTAAACGAGGAACAATCGGAGCACATACCGTTGGCTTTCAGATTGTACCTCGTCTTAATGCCGCTGGGCGTATGGATCATGCTAATAGCGCATATGCTCTACTCATGGCCAAAGACGAACATGGGGCGGAAAATTTGGCGTGGCAATTGAATCAAAATAATATTGATCGTCAAAAATTAACAGAAAATTTAGTAAACCAAGCAATTAAACAGATAAAAGACACTGGCCAAGAAAAAAATCCAGCTTTATTCGCGTTCGCTGAAGATTGGCCAACTGGAGTACTAGGTTTAGTATCTGGTCGTCTCAAGGATATGTTTTATAAACCATCATTGGCGATGGGGAAAAATAGTAGTGGAGAAATCGTTGGTTCAGGCCGTAGTATTTCTGAATTTAATCTTATTGCTACTATGCAAGAACGACCAGAATTTTTTGATAAATTTGGTGGTCACCCTCAAGCTTGTGGCTTTACTATAAAATCCAAAGAAACACTAGAAGAATTTAAAAAATTCTTAAATAAAAAAGTGCTCGAGGGAACCAAAGAAATTGAACTGGTACCACAAATTAATATTGATTCTATAGTTGATTTAGATGAAATAAATTGGAAAATGTATGATTTATTACAAAAATTTGAACCATTTGGAATGAATAATGAAGAACCGATCTATGCCGCTTATGGTTTAACTATAGTAAATATTGATCCAGTCGGACAAGACGGCAAGCACTTACGCATGAATCTCAAACACAACTCTCAAACAATTAAAAAAACCATCGGATTTGGGCTGGGTGATATCACTAGGCATCCCGATGATTGGAAAAATAGCCTACATTCTGGGGATAAAATAGATATTGCATTCTGTATAAGTGTGAATGAATGGAACGGTAATCGAGAATTACAGATGACTATTCATGATATTAAAAAAAGCACCGAATAATCGGTGCTTTTTATTTTGTTTATATTTATGATTTTTTTAATTCTTTTTGCAGTTGAATCCATTTCTTTTTTAATTGTTTGATAAGATTATTTTTTACCTCTTCAGCTAAATCTTTTTTAGCCGCATACTCTTCTACCGCTCGTTCAACTAGGGCATCCCACATTTCCTGGGTAGGGCCTTCTAGCTGTTTTATACTGGCTTTCAATTCGTTATATAAAGGTTCCAAATGCAACATTATTTTGTCACGCATTTCTTTACCCTGTGGAGTGACATTGAGCCAAGTCAAAAACGCCCCTACTGCCCCTCCCAAAATAAGTCCTCTTTTAAAATTACCCATATAATAACAATTAATATAAAGCCAATAGTATTATACCACACTTATAAACTAGTTGGTAGCGCAGGCAGCACCAGCTGAAGCATTACCAGTAGCATCATAGCCGAATCCAGCCCCATAAGCTGCGCTAGCCAAGGTTGTGCCACATTCAGCTGGTGGGTTATTAAACGCAGCACAGATAGCTTGCTTAACTGCATCAGCAGTGCGGTTTACTCCATCTACTTGGGCACCATTGATTACTAGAGTTGGAGAACCCTGCACACCATATTTGATATTTAGGTCTTCATTGATTGGATAAACTGGATAACGACCAGATAGCCAAGTGGTTTGATCATTATATTTATCTAAAGTCTTATATTTAGCGTTTATAGCATTAACACAAGAACTTAGACTACCTTCAGACAATCCGGCTTGAGACAAACAGGCCTTATAATCATCTTTACCAGTAAAACATGTCAGGTAAGCTTGGTATTTAGCCGGTTGATTTTGTTCGATACAATATTGTCTAGTATTTTCTTCTATTTCTTTTAGACCATGCATCGCATAAGATACAAATTTGATATCAATATCAGCTTTGTTTTTAAGTAAATTCCAAGCTGGCAAATAAGCTTTTTCCATCTGTAAACCAAATGGACAATAGGCCATAACGAATAACTCTACTTTCGGACGATCAGATTTTGTGACTGAAACTGGAGCAGAAGGTTGTGGTGGTTGAGCTTCCGGATCGGCAGTAGCCACTGGAGAAACCGAAGTAGAAAGGCCAGATTTATTATTTACTTTAAAATATAAACCTAACATTACTACAAAACCAATAGTACAAATAACTAAAATGCCGGCAACCAAGCCAACAAGCAAAGCACTCTTTGAATCTAGACTAGCAAAAAAAGATTTCTTCTGTTCCATATAAAATGTATTAGAAATTAATTATTATTATTTAGATGCCAATATATTATAAACCATAACTAAATCTTCGGCAATACTCGGATTGTGAGTATCCGCCTCTTCTAGCGGCAGACCTAAAACTACAATTTTTTCCTCATCCTTTAGCATCTTTAAACCCACTTGTGAGAGATTGCGTCTATCAGCAAAGAAAGTAACGTGTCGCGCTACCTTAAACAATTTTGGGAGATAATAATAATTATAAAATTTTATTAAATAACCAAAAAAATCTGGTGTTTTAAAATCGTGGTGATAAGTGATAATTAAACTTTTTTCCGGATGATCTGTAACCCATTGCAAAATTTTTTCGGCTGCACCAAAAAATGGACAGTGTAAATTTATTATATCATAATATTCCCAAGCTTCAATATTTTTTTCAACCGGCTCTTGTCCAACAAATTTTCTGGAAGGGGCAGATTTTTTTACTTCAAATGTGTCTTTTCTAGTAACACTACCATAATTTAAAGTAATAGCATCAGCTTCTACACCAAGATCACTTTCCGCTTCTAAAATTTTAAAGGCTTCGGTATTAATTTCCTCAAAATAATCAAAAGCATTAGGAATGATATGAAGAACTTTCATATTTTTTTGTTTGATTAAGAGTGTCTTGTCTAACTAATTTAGTTATCTGACGTTCGATTTTTTCTAAACGTACAAAAATTTTAAATACTAAGAAAAATAACAAAGTTATTGTTAAATACAAAATAGCATCAACTCCCCTACCAACTCCTAGCACTTTAGCTAAAATTAAGGTAGAATTTGGATTAATAACTACCGCCATTGCCAAAATCCAAAAAATTACCCACCCCACCGTTTCTTTACCTTTCAAATATCCCGATCGAAATTTACTTAAAACTTTAAACAAGACAACTAAGAAAAAAACCACTAAAATAATTTGAATAACCATCATATTTATTAATTAATTTTAGCTATCAACAAATCCCACAAAATTTTTAAACCGCCTGACACACCCTGGCCATTTTCAAAATAAAGCACTTCAACTGGCAATTCACCATATTTAAGATTGTTTTCTTTTACTAAACGTGGAATTTCAGAATTATGAGCCATCTGATCTTGGGTAATATTGATTTTTTCAAGCGCTCGACGATGCATTATCCTAAACCCATTGTGAACATCAGATAGATTTAATTTTGTTATAAAATTATTGATAATTCTACTAAATGGTAAAATAAAATATTTTTTAAAAAACGGAACTTTTGATCGAGTGTCTAAAAACCTAGAACCAAAAACTATATCTAAATTTTCTTCGATTAATTTTTCAATACCTTTATTGATATCATTTACATTAAATTGGCCATCCGAATCAAAATGAACCACAATTTCCGCCCCATTTTGTAACACAAATTCGTTTCCAGTTTGCAAAGCCGCTCCCTGACCACGATTAATCATATGCTTTAAAACTTTTGCTCCCGCAGTTACAGCTTCACTGACCGTATTATCATCTGAACCATCATCGACAACTATGATGTTTTTAAAACCGTGTTGAAAAAGGTCGCGAATTACGCGACCGATTTTTTGTTCTTCATTATAAGCTGGAAGCACTATGAATATCATATACCGTCTTAAACAACCATCGTATTTATTTACTATGGAATAACAAGGCTTCTTTGTTGGCTACTGTATAATCTATTGCTTTCTGCAAACCATCTTCTAAGCGAACTAACGGCAACCAGCCTAAAGATTCTTTGACATAAGTCAGATCCGGTAAGCCTTTTTTGGTCAAAAATACTAGTGGTTTTTCAAAAACTACCCTGGAAGTAGAACCGGTAAGTTCAATAATTTTTTGAGCTACTTCAGTATAACTTATCACTCGATCGCCACCTAAATTGACTATTTTTACATCAGGAGAAGCCCCCATCAAACGCGCAAAACCATCTACCATATCAGTGACATATAAAAGCGACGTAGACATAGTTTCATCTCCATAAATAACCAAATCTTTTCCTTCTAATGCGTTGATTATAAAATCAGGAATCAACTGTCCTTCAAATAATTTCATACGTGGTCCATATGTGGTAAAAACACGAGCAATTTTGGCATCAATGCCATAGATTTGACGATAAGTTTCTACACAAGTTTCAGCGAAACGTTTTCCTTCGTCATAACAAGCGCGAGGAGTTAGATGATCTACTACTCCCTGGTAAGATTCCAAAAAAACACCGCCATCCTGAGGATTGCCATAAACCACAGAGCTAGAAGCAAAAACATATTTGGCACGATATTTTACTGCCAAATCCAAGGTGCTAATCATGGCTGAAGAATTGGAAAGCAACGATTTCATCTTTAATCTTTCAAAATCATTCGGGCTAGTTGGACAAGCCAAATGATAAATTTCTTGAACACCTTGAAATTTTACTTTAAATTTATCCAACTCATCAAATTTATTTAAATCAATCGGATTGTCTACATCATAATTAATAAATTCAAAATCAGGATATTGCAAAAGATGTTCGATATTTTTTGGCGATGAATTTGAAAAATCATCAACACAAATTACATTGGCTTCTTTTAGCAAACGTTCGCACAGATGGGAGCCGATAAAGCCAGCTCCACCAGTAACCAAGATATTTTTTTTCTCAAATACAGGATTTTCCATAAGGAAAAACATTAATTTTTAGCGCTTATACTATAGCATTTATCTAAAAAAAGGGCAACCACAAAAAATTAATTTTGGTCCAACCAGCCGTATTGTTTGATTGTAATTTTATTAGTGGTTTTTTTACCTTTTTTTACTAATTTTTCTGTAAATTCCAACTGCACTTTCCTTTGACTATCAATAGTTACAATTTTAATACCAGTCGGTATTTTTTTAGTTGAGTAATCAGTGGTTGGAACGGCTTTTTCCATCCATCTGTGACCTTGTTCAGTGAAAAATTGAACATAATAATAATTGTTTCTTTTTGTCAAAGAATACACCTCATCTAATTTATTATTAAAAGAGCGAGCGGCAGCTAAAGTTATTATAGACGCATCGCCTGTATCAGCAAAAAAATAATTAATCTCATCGTGTTTAGTAAATATTACATTGCCTTTAAAATAATATTTTTCTTTAGGTAAAAAATAAGTTATCTGTGAACCATCTAATGCACTTTCTGCGGCCCGACCAATATTTAAACGACCAAACCCAACATCATTTGGAAAATCCAAATTTTTAGATTGAATATCATCACTATTTTTAAGAAGATTATTAATAATATCTTTAGCTGACCAATCTGGTCGCAAAGATTTTATCAAAGCCGCCGCTCCAGCTACTAGTGGCACCGAAAATGAAGTCCCCTTCCATGGACCATCAAATTCTTTATTATAGCCATAAACCGGTGAATATCTTTGAGTACTAAAAATATTTTGTCCAGGTGCGAATAGATCAACACAATTGCCGTAATTTGAAAATTTACTAAGTTGATCATTTTCATCAACAGATGATACGCCGAGAATCCAATTTTCAGCCGAATCAACATCCATACAAATTGGGTAATGACGAATATTGTTTAAATTACCATTACCAGAACGTTGATCGTTTCCAGCGGCCGCCACAACAACAATGCCAGCATCATAAGCTTCACGCAATATTTTTTTTAAAGATATATCATCATTGAATCCAACCATGCTCAAACTAATAACATCTGCTCCATTATCTATGGCATAACGTACCGCTTCTATTACTTGCACATATGAGCCACTACCGTCGCTAGCTATTGCGCGCAATGGCATGATTTTTACTTTCCAACTCAAACCAACGCCATCTTGGCCATTGTCTCCTACTGCTCCAATCAAACCGGCAATAACAGTGCCGTGGTTAATCGCATCTGGATCATCGGTATTATCAAATACACTAGTACGAATATCATTACTGTTTTCAATAAAATTCCAACCATGCACATCGTCCACTAGACCATTACCATCATCATCATAGCCATTGTCTGAAATTTCATATGGATTGGTCCAAATATTATTTTTTAGATCACCATGCCAAATATCGGCTCCAGTATCAACGATAGCTACAGTCACCTGATTTGAACCAGTTGTATAGTCCCAAGCTTTTTCCGCCCCAATTTGTTGCCATATTTTTTGTTGTTTTGAATAATCTGGATCATTTGGTATTTTAGCCTCAACAACGGTAGAAAATAAAAAAAGACCCAAAAACACAATTAGGGTTGATTTTTTAGCCAAATTATAATATAATCTAAACATAAATAGCTTAAAATATAGTATACACTAATAAATACTTTAATTCCATGTACCGTCTAAAACAACTAACCATTCTTATCGGCGATCTATTATCTCTTTATATAGGTTTGTATTTAGCTATATTTTTACGATATTTGGATATTCCTAGCCAAACAAATATAAATAATTTATTAGGACCTTTTAGTGGTTTATTTTTTATAGCCATTATTATCGCTTTTATCAGTGGTATATATGATTTAGGAAAAGCCAAAAATACTTTTGCTCTTTATCAAAAAATATTTTTTGCGGCTATAATTTGGACTGTACTAGGAGTATTATACTTTTATATTACACCAAAAACTAATATTAACCCAAAAACAATTCTAGCTCTAACCACTTTATGCGGATTTGGTTTATTGTCCTTGTGGCGGTTTTTATACAATCGTTTTGTAGCCACAACTATTTTAAAAACCAAAATTGTCTTCGTTGGATTTTCCAGTGAAGCGCAAAAAATTACCGAAACAATAACGCGCTCACCTCAAATAGGCTATGAAATAGTTGGTATAGTAGGTTCACCAAATTGTTCAACAGACATTCCTTGTATTCAAAACTTATCTGATCTTAAGATGAATCCAGATTTAATTGTACTTGATTTTAACTATCAAAAAAATAATACTATCACCAAAGAATTATATCAAAAAATATTTCAACAAATTGGCATTATTGATTTGGCGGATTTTTATGAAATAATTTATCGCCGTCTACCACCTTTTACTTTTTCGGAAAATTGGTTTTTAACTAAATTTCAAGAACAATCTAAAAAAATATACGATCGTTTTCGTTTGCTAACAGATTTTATTGCCGCTATTTTTATGGCAATATTTTTTATCATAACTTTTCCATTGATTGCCATAGCTATAAAATTAAATTCAAGAGGGCCAATCTTATTTCAACAATTCCGAATTGGTCGTAATGGTCAAATATTTTCTATCTACAAATACCGAACAATGAGAGCTTTGAATTCTGATGGCAGCGCCGAGATTAACGGACCACAATATGCTACTGAAAAAGATAACCGCATTACATTGATAGGAAAATTTTTAAGAGCTACGCGTTTAGATGAAATACCTCAATTTATCAATATCTTTAAAAATGAGATGGGACTAATCGGACCACGACCAGAGAGACCAGAATTTGTTGACCAACTAACAAAATTAATGCCATTTTACGCCTTGCGTCATTTGGTAAAACCAGGATTAACTGGTTGGGCTCAACTACAAAGTGGCTACTATGGAACTCTAGATGAGAATTTAGGAAAATTGGAATATGATTTATATTATATAAAAAATCGCGGTCCAATCTTGGATATCGCAATTATTTTAAAAACTATTAGTGTTGTACTAGGAATGATTGGACGATAATAAATAACAAATAAAAAATCCTGTATCAACACAGGATTTTTTATTTTATAATTCAATTACCGTTTGTTCACCAACTATCAATCGGTGAAATCCATCATTATTTTTTTTCTTTATCTGAACATTTCCGCCGACGATACTATCTTTTATTTTTAAATCGCAAATCAAATGACAGTTGGTCAAAATAATTGAATTAGCAATTTCTACACCCTCAATTATACTCCCACTACCGATAGTAACATTGGGAGATATAATACAATTTTTTAAGGTACAATTTTCACCTATGATTACTGGACCATTAATTTTAACATCCTGATCAACGGTGGTTCCAACGCCGATTTTAACTTTACCAAAAATTTGTGCGCCACTAAGCACTTGACCCAAATTTTTAAATTCGCTCTCTGGTATTTCTTCTAATAGTAGCTGGTTAGCCAAAATTAAATCTATTGGCGCACCAGTGTCTTTCCACCAACCGGTAATTTCTTTATGCCCGACTTTGAAATTATTTTTTAAAAAATAGGAATGAATATCAGAAATTTCATACTCACCACGAGCGCTTTTATTTATTTTTTTAAAAGCATCAAAAAATACTTTCGGGCCATATAAATATATTCCCGTAACGGCAAAATCATTGGGAGGATTTTTAGGTTTTTCGTGTACATCAATAAGATTGTTACTGCTATCAAAAATTGGCACACCAAAACGATTTGGATCTGGAACTTTAGATAAAGCCAGCATGCAATCAAATTTGTTTTCAGCAAAATTATCCAACATTGGTTTGATGCTACCTAAAATAATATTGTCGGATAGATAAAACATAAAAGGATCATCGCCAATAAATTTTTGTGCTTCGTTTACCACGTGAGCAATTCCTTGAGGGCCACCGGTTTGTTCAAAAAATTGAATTTTTATACCCCAATGTCCGCCATCACCAATATGCTTTTGTAAATCAGTTTCACCAGGGTTGGTATTGATGAAAATCTCTTCAACCCCAGCTTCAACTGCCTTGGCAATAGCATGAAAAATCATTGGTTTGTTGGCCAAAGGAATTAAATGTTTATTCATAGTAGAGGTTACCGGACGCAATCTAGTCGCTCGGCCACCTCCGGTTAAAATTGCTTTTTTTATTTTTTGCATACATTTTTCGTCATTCTCGCGAAAACAGTAATCTAAAACTACCAAATAATAATATATTTTACAACCTTCCAATAAAAATCCATTAACGGATTGGCAATATTGTCTAGAATCGGATTCTTTATACTAGCTTCATTAAATTCAACCTTGCCAACAAAAGTTTTTATCATTTCTTTATCAGATATTTTACGAATACTTTGTATATATGTTCGTTTTTTTAACCACAATTTCCAACTGGATAATTTAAACCAATAAGCATAGGCCTTTAATTTTTCTTTGACCCAACCTTGTTTGGCGGCGAACAACAATAAACCAACCTCAAGAATTAGCCCCATCGGTAAAAATACTAATAAAGTTGGCCACTTGAAAAACATTAACATCACACCCAAACGATTACGTTCGATATAATAAAATTTTATCTGATTACGACCAAAAGAATATTTGTGAAAAAACAAAGAATCAGATGCAACCATTATTTTATAGCCGGCGATTTTCAAACGAAAACTATATTCAATATCTTCATGATACATAAAAAAATCATGATCCCACAAACCATATTGACGCAATAGATCAGATCTCATTAAAACTGCTGCCCCACTAGAATAAGAAGTTTCGTAAACTTTTTCTAATTTTATATTATCTTTTTTGACGCGCAAATTATTACAAAAACCTAAACCTAAATAATGAAAAGAATTACCAGAACTATTTAACGAATCTGTTTCCGGGTAAAGCATTAAAAGTGACTGTACCGCTCCGACTGTTTTATCTTTTTCCATTACATCAATCAACGGCTCCAAAAAGTTCGCCGCCACAAAACCATCATTGTTGTGAAAATAAATATAATCAAAACCATTATCCAGCGCCCACTTTATTCCTACATTATTTCCACCGGAAAAACCAAGATTTTCTTTTTGAGGTAAAAGTGTAATATGCGGTAATTCGTTTCCAGACAACGACATTACATTTTCTTCCAAATATCGCACCGACAAACCATGAATTGGGTGTGGATTGTCTACGACCACAAATTCCACTTTATCTTTTGGGTAAGTCATTTTCTTCAACGCTGATACCACATCGTCGATATATGGTTCGCAATGAAAAGATAAATAAACGATAGCTACTTTTGGAAATTGATTCATATATTAAACAGAATAATATTTATTATTTCCTTTCCACTTCCAAATATATTTTAACCAACTAACAAAATGAATACGAGCTAATTTATTTTTGAAGAAGGCTTTAAAAATACCTGGCACTTTTGCCGAGTCGCGAGCATGCGCATGAAAAATTTTAATGTCAGCCAAATAATAAACTGGCCAACCTTTTTCCCACATCCGGCGACACCAATCAGAATCTTCCATATACATAAAATAACGATCATCAAAAAAACCCACTTGATCCGTTGCTTCTTTTCGCGCCATCATGACTGAACCCATCACCCAATCTACTGGACGAGTTTCGTTGTGATCAAAGTCTTTCATTAATAATCGGTCAGAATATTTTTGAATCCAAGCGTATTTTTTATCAAAATTTATTTGCTTTAACGGCTTAATAAAAATTGAAGGAAAATCAAAGCGATAACAAGAATATTGTAACGAACCATCCATATTCAAAATTTTTGGTCCAATCATACCAATTTTTGGATGTTCATCCATATATTTTATCATACGTTCAATAGTATGGAAATTTTCTGGAATAATAGTGTCCGGATTAAGCGTCATATAATAACGAGCTTCCACTTGTGTAAACGCCATATTCAAACCGCGGCCAAAACCAACGTTATCACCACAACTAAAATATTGAATGTTGGGAAACTTTTCTTTGAGCGCTTCTTCTACACCATCTTTATTTAATGAATTATCCGCCACAATAATTTTTACATCATAAGAACAATTCGCAATATCTTTGATAACCGAATCAAGCGCACGTAAAATGTCGTCTTTAGATAAAAAATTTAGAAATACTAGATTGACATCTTTCATATTAATTCCACCATTTTCTTAAATCTCTCCAACTTATTTTTTTTATTTTGTTAATCTGCACTCGTTTATTTTTTAAATCTACCATTCCCTGCCATACTTCTTTTAAACCAGCCAAAACCTTTCTATCAAAAAATAAAAAGTAAATAAACTTCTTTAATTCATACCATAAAATCCAAGGAAAATCAAGGGTCATATTTTGCCAATATTCATTTTTATAGAGCGTGCGCAGATGGTTTTTATAGCTATGGTATTGAACCCATGGTGACTGATTTTTTCTGTTTTGCATTGCCGATCTATCATCCATCTCTTTTGGACCAGCACCAGAGCGATCATGGTAAGCGACAGTATCAAGTAAAATAAACGATTTAAAACCAGCTTCTTGCAAACGATAAGACAAATCAACATCTTCTTTATAAGCATGATAAAATTCGTCCAAAAATTGACCACCAGTAAAAGCCACCTGAGCAATAATACTACGACGAAACATAGGAAACGCTCCAGAAGCACCAAAAACTTCTAATGCTGAATTACTATCATTCTCGTAAAAACTTAAATCCGCTTTAATTGTAGCCCAATCCTGTTGAGTATATTGTTCTATCACTCGACGATTACGAAAAATTTTTAAACCCAACGCATCTATTTGATTGCTAAAACTTTTTTCTAAGCCTTCCGCGCTAATTTTGCTAAAATTCCATTTCATTAATCGCGGTGATACCGCCGCCACTTCCTTATTTTTATCTAAAAAATTTACCATATTTTCTAAACAATCTGGCTGTAAATACATATCCTGATTTAACAACAAAAAATATTCACTATCGGTATCGCGATAAGCCTGGTTGTGACCGCCAGCAAAACCATTGTTAGACTGATTAATAACCAGTTTATATGGGACAGAAAAATCTTCTAGCTCTTTTTTAATCAATTCAACTGTATTGTCTTTAGAATCATTATCTACAATATACAAAAACCAATCTTTAATAGATTGTTTACGCAAAGATTCAAATAAATATGGAATATATTTTTCGCCGTTCCAAACAACAAGATGTACGGATAATTTCATTTTGATTCAAATATTATTATTTAACCTCACGACCATCAATTTTTAATGCTTCACGACCATTAGCCTGTATATATTCTTGTGATAATTGATATACTAATTCTAAATTAATATCGCATTCTTGTTGTTGTCCATTTTCACGACGCAAAATTAATTTTACTATTTTTTCCCCTTGAACGTCGTTGAATACTTTTAAATCCCAACTATCTAAAATTTTTAAACTACCGCCAATCTCCGTCAAAGAATCAAAACCAACAATTTTTTTATTATTTATTTCCCTTTCAATAACATATTTTAAAAATGCCTCAGTCGAAGTCTTATGCCCGGCACTAACCAGATCAACTTTGGCACCGCTTTCCATAAAATTTGGCATGTTTATAAAACGATTAATTTTAAAAGCAACAGCAGCAGCGCATTCACGAGGTGACGGAGTATCTTTGTCAGGGCGTTGATCATCAAAAGTAAGATACCATTCCAAAGCTGGTTCTTCGGCATATTCAGCCACTTCTTCTTGCTGATCTGGAGTTAAATCATCAAAATTTATATTACCAAAATGTTCTGAAATATACTTTTGACGAATTGGCTCAGATATATCATCATATTTTTTGTTAAAGTCCGCACTACCTGGCATTGCTGGTAGAGCAAAAAAAGCATTAAATTTTCCTTTTTGTTTTAAAATTTGTGGGCTTACTTCAGCTCCAGCAAAAGCCTTTTCTAAAGTCTGTCTAGTTCTATCTGAGGTAGTAGCATAACTTTTATCTATATTTCTACCGGTCAAATTTTTAGCACCAAAATCAAAAGCTCTAGATTCACCTGCCTCAGAAATATTAGCCGACGATATTCCGCCAGCATCGGCAGAAAAAACTCTACCAGAGCTTTTTTGGCTATGTCTCAAGAATGTAAATCTAGCCTCTGTGTCTCGCCCAATCTTTTCTTCAGGACTACGGCTAAAATCTAAACCTGGTTTTCTCTCACTCATAAAATTAAATAATAAATAATTAAATTATTTCCTCTTCTAAAACCTCTTTAGCAAAAATTCTTAAACCAAAACTATCTATATATTCTTCAACACTCCCCATCATTTTACCTTGAGGCAACAAACTTTTTAACAACGGCTTATTATGGAAACGATCTACCATCGCATCAGTTGGGCGCCAATTAATATCTGCAACATCAAATAATTTTTTGAGTTGATAACACTCTTGAGTAGCCACCATATTTTTTAATTCTTCAAAATTCTTTTTTCTAATTTCTAAATAAATTTCTTCAGCTTTAACAGCAAATTCCTGAATCAATTGGTCAACCTGATCGCCATTTATTTCTTTACCATCAGCCTCAATATAATATTGGCTTAGTCCAGAAATTGGACTACCAGAAGAAGTCACAGTATGACAGCCAACACATAATATTTTCCATTCTACCCCACGATATAAACCATAAATTTTTAATGATTTAATAGATGGTAGAAATTTATTATCCCAAATTTCTTTTGGTTGTAAATCTGGAAAATCTCTAATCAACAAAGAACAATCGTTATACAAAAATGGTCCATAGGCATCCCAAGCAAAGTCTGTAACCAAATCATTGTACAATCCATGCACCAAAGAACCAGCTGTGGTAATAAGTTTGCCAATCTGTTTGGCTGCCAAAACATTTCCTTCTTGCCAATTAATTTTTTCTATAATATTTTTAACTTCAATATTAGAAAATAACGGATTAGAAATTAATCCAAAAGGATCACTCGGACAAGCTTCCGCCAACATACGAGCAAAAAAATTGGCTACTATTTTGTAATCATTCGCATTTTTTTGTTTCAATCCCATATAACTGGGTATCAATTTTTGCAAAATTGCACGCATGCTAGATGGTGTTGGCAATAGTTCTTTGATCTCTGCAAAATGTTTGTTGTCTAGATCCAATTTTTTTATCACCTGTGCAGTTCTTTCTACCCATAGATCATACCATAAAGGAAAGAAGTGAAAAAAATCTAAAGGTTGAAAAGCATCTATGGTATTACCAGCATAAAGAGAAAAAGAACCAACGGCGAAATTTTTAATCCATGGCATATACTTCTCCTTTCTGGCCATCAACCAAAATAGTCTGGCCATTTTTAATCTTACTGGTACCTATTTTTGTGTTGACTACGCAAGGAATACCCATTTCACGACTCAATATAGCCGGATGTGAAGTGATCCCTCCTAAATCGCTAACTATAGCAGCAGCTTTAATCATAGCCTGCACCATCGTAGGATCGGTTAATGTAGTCACCAAAATTTCTCCTTCTTCAAAAGAAGCAAGACTATCTCCTGGCAAAAAAATTCTAGCTTTACCCTGAGCTACTCCGGCACTAGCTGGCATTCCACTCACTATAATTTTATTATCTGACATACAAATTAATTTATAAATTTATCATTTATCCAAGCCATTGCGATACCAACTGGTCGCAGTATTGCTATCCATATCCATTTATACCACGGTTCCCATTTTTGAAAATATTGCAACATGCTTTTGGTAAAATTTTTTTGTTTCCAAAGAGTTGTACGCTGTTTAAAACTTTGACCAATATAATCTATACAAGAAATTACGGGGGTATGGACTACTTTGTAACCAAGTTTTTTCACTTCTCTACAAATATCTACATCTTCAAACCAAATAAAATAACGCGGATCAAAGGCAAAACCTAATTTTTCAAAAACTTCACGACGCATGATCATAAATGAACCACGTATTGAATCCACTTCTTGTTCTTTGTCAGCGTCAAAACCTTTAAACATATATCTGTTTAGAATACCGGTAAAAATATGTGGCAGTTTCAAAATTATTGCCAGTTGATCAAAAATATCAGGAAAACGACGCGGTTGGGCATCCGCATTAAGAATACCATGTTCATCCACCAATCTACAACTTGCCAGACCAACCTCGCCATGCACTTGCATCCAAGATAACATTTCATCTAAACTACCAACTTGTACACGCATATCTGGATTTAAAAATAACAAAAATTCACCGTCGCTGATTTTAGCCGCCATATTATTAGCCGCACTGAAACCAATATTTTGTTTGTTTTCAATCAATTTAACCCAAGGATATTTTTCTTTAATAATTTTTATTGTATTGTCCGTCGAACCATTATCTACAACAATCTCTTCAAACGAAATACTTTGACAGCCGTTTTTTACGGAATCAATTTGCTCACCAACTAATTTTTCTGAATTCCAAGTAACGGTAATAATTGAAAGATTCATAACTATTCAAAAAAAATTATTTTTTCAATTCATCTTTAAAAAAATCCACAAAAGGAATCGCAGTTGGATTTATCCATTGCAACAAAGCACCATAATAGCTAACATAACTTCCAAAAACTAAAGTCTCACAAGCTTGTAAAATTTTGTCTTTTTCTTGAGAAATATATGACCAGTATTTAATTTTATTTTTATCCAAAACTTTTTTGGTAATATCAAAACGTTTTTGGATATGAACATCGTACAGAGTTGATTCCAACAACACAAATCCTAGATTATTTTTATTACTTTCTGGATAAAACATCCCTTCCATCAAATGATGATTAAGTTCAGGAATCAAAAAATATCCAGCAAAACGTTTGGCATTTTCATTGGTTTGGTTGGCAGCAGCATGAGCATTGCCAGCAAGGTGTTCGGCTCCGATATACCACACGCTTCTATCAAATAAATTTTTGGCCATTTCTTTGGCCAAATTTCTAGCAATATTTACTACACCAAATTCAGTATTATATTTTTCTAAAACTAAAACAATATTTTTAATATCTTTTGGTGATAATTTTATCAGCCCCGCTTTAGCAAATAAAACCATCTGCCCTACTATCGAATAACCCAAACCCATACGTGGCGAACCACAAGGATTGTTGTTAGTTGAAAAAATTAAACCAGGAATTTTTGATGCAGAAGAAAATTTGGCCAAATCACCACCAGAAGTAATAATGGCCAACTTAGCTTTTCGTTTTTGTGCTTCTTTCATAGCAAATATCGGTTCTTCAGTCGTGCCAGAATAGCTAGAAACTAGCACAAAACTATTTTTATCTACATATTCCGGTACATGGTAGCCGTTCACTATTTCTAACGGTGCTGTTAATTTATTAAAAAAAACGGATTTTAAAATATTAGCGCCAAGAGTGGATCCACCCATACCAAGCACTACAATATTTTTTGCTTTTTTATAATAAGTGGGAATTTTTATATTTTTAGCACAATACAAAACTTCTTTCACTTGAGCAGAAAGCAATTCTAAGCTACCAAGCATGTTTTGAGAATCCAATTTTTTAATTTCTTCGATATTATCTAAAATATTATTCATAAAATTAATTTAAATATTCATTTAATGCTTCCTGCCAATTACGCTGAATTGGCAATTTAGTATTTAATAATTCTGAATACATTGGGCGCTTGGCTGATCGAGGAAATTTATCACCAGAAACTGGAGTGATGCCAATATTAATTTTTTTAATTTTAAAAATTTCTTTAGCCCATTCATACCAGCTACAAACCCCGCTATTACTGCCGTGATAAATTCCAAATGGTCTTTCATCCTCGACAACACTGCGGGTCAGTTTTGCTAAATCTGGAGCATACGTAATACAACCTATTTCTTCATCCACCAAATCTAGATGAGTTTTTCCGCCTTCAGTAGCTAGCCAAATCATTGTATCAACAAAACTTTTCTTAGCTCCGATACTAGAAGCAGGTTTACCAAATAATTTGGATAATCTTATTATATAAAATTTTCCATCAACCTCTAAAGCCTGTTGTTCACCAATCGCTTTGGTTTCTCCATATTTATTTATTGGACTTACCTGATTGTCCTCTTTGTATCCTTCACCATCACTACCTTTAAAAACATAGTCTGAAGAAAAATGAACAAAAATTGATTCCAGCTCTTTACAAATACCAGCCAAATTCCCTACTGCTTCACCATTTATTTTCTTTGCTAATTCAAATACACTTTCATCTTCTTCTATTTTATCCACTGCATTATACGCCACTGCATTTATTACAATATCCGGATGCAAATCAGAAATTTTTGAAGCAGCAGCGATAAAATCAGCTATATCCAATTCTTCTTTGTCCCAATCAAAGACTTCGTATTTATGAATAATAAATTCACTGACCAATTCTTGGCCAAGCATTCCCTTTGACCCTAATATTAAAACTTTTGGCATATTATAATTCAGCAACTATTTTTTTATATTCCTCATAATTTACAATATAATCACTTCTCTCAGGATTATAATTAGTAGAAGACAAAGCCAACAGAACACAATCTGCAGAGGCGTCTTTAAAACCATGCCACACATAATTATCTACCAAAATTCCATCTTCTGGACCATGCATCAATAAATTTTCGATACCATTTCCACAATCAATAACAGCCGTTATTATTCCACGCTGACAAACAAATAACTCTTGTTCCTGTTTATGACAATGTTGGCCAGTCGGTTTGGTAAAATCAGTAATAAAATAGATACGTTTTACATCCCAATTTATAAAATCTTTCAACTCTACTGGAGTTAAAGAAACTCCGGTATTTGTAAAAGTCTTAAATTTAAATTGTTTAAAATTTAATTCCATATTATTTAAAATAATTTATGGGGGGGGTGGGCGTTTTGAACAGACGCCAAAACTGTTTGTTCAACGATTCTTGCGCTGCTTTGGAGTAATTTTAGCAGGAAAAAGCGGAACTACACTAGCGGAGTTTCCAAAAGATTGGACAGATGGAGACGACGGTTCTGGTTCCTTCCAGTGAGGGCTTAAGGTATAGTTGCCACCGTTAGCATTGCACGAATCACACTCCCGAAAGAACTCTTGGTTCTTTCCATCATCAATATGTCCAGTGACAAACGAACACCCACAGACGAATCTACTCATCGCAACCTCCGAACCTCCAATTTTTGCCACGTTCAAAGAGTGAATTACCCTCTGAAAAAATAAAATGACTACAGCTATTCATTTTATCATTTCAAAATATAATTTTTTGTATTATTTAATATGATTATTTATTTCATCTTTCTTGGCCCAAATTTTTTCAACCCAATCCAAATGATTTAGATACCAATCAACGGTTTCTTTTAAACCCTGTTCAAATTTATCTCTAGTATAATCAGGCCTCCAACCCAAAGATAAAATTTTGGTAGAATCAATTGCATAACGACGATCGTGACCTGGCCTGTCCTGCACATATTCGATAAAACTTTCATCTTTACCCATCATTTTTAAAATCATATGAGTAATTTCCATATTACTTCGCTCATTGTCAACGCCGATATTGTATACACCACCAGCTTCTCCTTTTTCTAACAATAAATCTAAAGCAGAAGCGTGATCATTTACATGGATCCAATCGCGCACATATAGACCATCTCCATACATTGGCACTTTTTCATTTTTCATTAAACGCATCACAAAAAACGGAATCAATTTTTCTGGATATTGAAATGGTCCATAATTGTTGGAACAATGCGTCACCACTACCGGCACTTTATGTGTGACAAAATAAGCATGACACATCAAATCACCACCGGCCTTAGCGGCGGCATATGGCATATTAGGATTGATTGGAGTAAGCTCTGAAAATTTTTCTGGGCTATCCAAATGCAAAGCACCGTATACTTCGTCTGTCGAAACATTAACCATTTTGGCCAAATTATTTATTCGAACCGCATCAAGCAACATTTGTACTCCTAAAGTATTAGTCAACACAAAATCTTTACAACCACCATGAATAGATCTGTCCACATGGGTTTCAGCCGCAAAATTTATCAGATGAGTAATGTCGTATTTTTTTATTGTTTTATTAATTTTATCCAAATCAATAATGTCACCCTGGACAAATTGATAACGAATGTTCTTTTCTATATCTTTTAAATTATCTAGGTTACCAGCATACGTTAATTTATCAAAATTTACTATCTCACGATCTGGATATTTATTTAGATAATAATGTATAAAATTTGAACCAATAAATCCCGCTCCTCCGCAAACTAATAATTTCATAATTTCAGATCTTAACAATTATTAATATATTTTAAAAAAATAATTAAATTTTTTGTCTGCTGATATTTAATACCAAAGCTACAGCTGCCAACTCCGACATTAAAGCCGAACCACCGTGGGAAACAAACGGCAACGGCACACCAGTAAGCGGCAGAGCCCCCACCATCGCCCCAATATTTAAAAATGATTGCCAAACTAACCAAACTATGATCCCGACCACAAGTAGCCGACCAAATTCACTTTTAGTATCTTTGGCAATTTTTAGACCACGCAAACCAATCAATAAAATTAAAATTATTAAACCAGTAGAAATAAGAAAACCAGTTTCTTCAGCAATTATTGCAAAAATAGAATCCGAATTTACTTCTGGTAGATATTGAAATTTCTGACGTGATTGTCCTATCCCCAACCCCCAAAAACCACCAGATCCAACTGCCAAAAATGCTTGGTTAATCTGGTAACCAATACCTTTTGGATCTAATTCAGGATGCATAAAAATAGTAATACGCTGTAAACGATAAGGTTTTAAGAATACCAAAAATGCAAAAACAACTATAGCGAGCATCCCCAAAACTACTAAATATTTTTTTGGTACATGCGCTTCAAGTAACATAAAAAATAAAATAACAAGCATTATAGATAGAGTTCCGACATCTGGTTGAATCAAAACCAAAACTATAATCGGCGCTAATAAAGTTAAGATTGGGAACAATCCCATCTGCCAATTTTGTAAATCACGCTTGCGGTCAGATAAAAGATAGGCGGCAAAAATTATTAAACCCAATTTGGCAATTTCTGACGGTTGAAAATTGTAACCAAAAATATTTATCCAACTACGCGCCCCGTTGATAACCTGACCAACACCTGGTATCAATACTAAAAGTAATAAAGTCACCGCTCCCAAATATGGCAACCAACTTAGCTTGCGCCATTTTTCATAATTAAATTTTATTAGAAAATAACCCAGCACTAAGCCCGGTAATAATCCAAAAATTATTTGACGTTTAACAAAAAAATATGAATCATGAAATTTGCCATAAGCTAACGGTCCACTTGCCGACATTAGAGCGGCCAAGCCAAAAATCAAGAGTATCCCAATATAAAGCAAAAATACTCGATCGATTGTACTTTCAGTACGTGCCATAATTTAGATATTTAACCCAACTACCAGGTAAAAAGCTATAACCAAAAATAAATTGAGGGTAGCGGCTACAACAGTCAAAAAACGAGCCAAGATTTTATCTTTACTATAACAATACCAAGACAAGGAAAAATTCAGCAAAAATATTAAAAATCCACCAAACGGTACTGCAAGTATTTTCCACCACTCCCCAATCAAATCTACTCCAAAAACTACATTGTAGTGCAAAAAAATCTGGTCAGCAGTTGGATGAACGTAAAAAGCCGCATAAACCCACATAATTAGCTGAAAAAATAACAAAAAGACCGCTGGCATCCAGATGAAACGATCCTTCCAATAAACTTTAGGATATTTAAACATAAACACCGATATTTTAGCATGTCTAACCGCCCTTGACAAGTTAGCCAAATTAGAATACAATAAAGCCACTTTTTACCATTTAAGTATTCAATTATGTCACATAAAAAAGCGGGTGGTTCTACCCACCTAGGCCGAGATTCCGTCGCAAAACGCCTAGGAGTAAAAAAACATGACGGAGAGACTATTAAAGCTGGCATGATCATTGTCAAGCAACGCGGTACAAAAATTAACGCTGGCAAAAATGTTTTGCGCGGTGGAGACGATACTCTATTTGCACACACTGCTGGTAAAGTAAAATTCTCCAGTCACAAGCGCCGTCGTTTTGATGGATCTTTGAAGACTGCACAATATGTAAGTGTGGTAGAACAAGCAACAAAATAAATTGTATTTTAAAAAACCCACCGATTGGTGGGTTTTTTGTTTATGGTGTAATGGACAAGCCATCATACCAAATTATTGGATCCCAAAATAATTTTACATTCATAAAATTTCTAGAATCCATATTATTAAGAATTAGGTCTGGAAATGGAGCCAACGTGCCAGAATAAATACCCGTATCTAAATTCATCAAATTTGTATTATTTAGCATGAGCTCACCGCTATTAATTTTTATACCATCGGTATGATCAAAATTTGGTTTTGAACCAATATAGCCAATGGTACTATTATTAACGCCAACCGTTGAATTGGTTATTTCCAAAGCATTGCCTGGCGCTCTACTGCCTAACAATTGAGAATTTTGTAATTCTAGTTCACCATTGTTTACTGTTATCATTCCCTGATAACCATCGCTACCGATTGAACCGCGTCCACCAGATATATTGGCATTTTTAAAAATACCTTTACCACCATCAAAAATAATTCTTCCCCAATAATAATTTTCTAGTAATTGAACTGGTCTAATGTCTACCGGTTCATCTTCTGCTCCATTTAAATTTAATGTACCTTTTACAAAAATATTGGCATATTCTGGCATTTTAATGTTTGTTCCAGCTGAAATATCAACTGTAACAGCAGGTTGAATCGTAATATTTTGCCATGTCATCGGAATATCTTTAGTAACAACTAGATCAGAAGTGATGTCCGCCTGATCAATCGCAATATTATTGGTAACATTGTTACTAAAATTTATTTGCAACATTTTTGGCCAAATATTTTTTATATAAACCGGACCATTAGGATTGGAGAAATTATTTAAATTAATATTTTCTAATTCTAAACTACCATCATAATTTTCTACCGCCAACTGACCATTTTTAAAATCAGTATTTTTAATGGTTGAATTTGATTTTGATAAATAAATTGTAGTATCGCCATTATCACTAAAAATAGAATTATTAATATTCAGTATGGCACTATCACTTCGCACTGCCTGAGACACCAATGAGTCCCACATATTAGCCCCAGGTGCTCTAAAAGCTTTGCCAGCATAACGCAAGTCTAGACCAGACAAGCTCGCTGTAGAACTAGCATACAACAACAAGCCCTGCCAATCTTTAGATTGAGGATTTCCAGAACGAGAACCGATAATAGCTTTATTTCCTTCGTCTTCAAAATTAGTATCTCTACCCGACGTTATAATTACTTTATTACTATCAGAACCATTAATATTTAAATTTCCTTTAATATCAACTTTAGAATCTGGATAATAAGTTTTTATTACAACCCCTGGATCAACATTTAAAGTTTTACCAACTGGAATTTCATAATAAGTTAAAATATAAGGATAATCACTTTTTTTCAAAGTGCGATTAACCTCCACTTGGCGACTCTTGAGAACAATTGAACCAAAATTTGATTGTTTTGGTGAACCGTTGAGCGAAATGTCGTCACCACCGCCATCGACTTTACCTTCGAATCTTGGACCTTGGTTTGTTTGCCAATTGGTAGATGTATTACCAGATAAACGAGAATTAATTTTTTCCATTGAGGAATAAGTTGTAGTTGAACCAGCGAACCAACCTCCACTATTATTTACTTCATCCACCAATTGGTTGCTTCCATCAAATAAACGCAAACGCTCACCGCTGTTTTTTAAGGCTCCAGAATATATAATATCCGCTGAAATTTCATTGACTGTTCTATCATCTGTACGTTCAAATAAATAATAACCATTTTTAGGAATAATTCGATTGATAATTTTACCAATACTAATTTCTTTATCACCTATCATTAGCTTCCACCATTTAGAAGTGTTAGTAGCAGAAAATAAATTAATATCTTGATTGGTATTATTATAAAGTTCAATATACTCATCTTGGTCAGTGGCCGCCGAAGTCCCAGCCCAGGCAATTTCGTTTATTACCACATCAGGAGCTGGTGGTAATGGCTCAATGATAATCGTGGAGGTTGTAGAGGTAACTGGTGAGACTAAGATAGTCGTGGTGGCGACATCAACTGTCGTTGAAGAAACTACACTTGATGTAGTAACAATTATAATCGAGGATGAAGTATTGATTGTCGAGGTTGTCAAAACTGTTAAAACTGGCAAAGT
>CALRIA010000005.1 GCA_943359595.1 Candidatus Magasanikiibacteriota bacterium
GGTTACCAAATTGACAGTTTCCCCAACCGCGAAATGTTTTTCCAAATCACTCAAATAAACCTCAGAAGGTCTAGTAGCAATACTAGTAAAACCACGCAATTTAGGGGTTGACTGCATCAAACGTTTGAAACCTTTCAATTTCAAACCACGACTACCACCAGAACGTGCAGTCTGTCCTTTACCACCATGTCCGGAATAATTTCCATGACCAGAGGCGTTACCACGACCAAGTTTTTTGGCAGTATGGCGGGAACCTTTAGAAGCCTTTAGAGTATGGATGGCTAATTTCATATAAAAAATTATTTTTTAGTTTTGTTAGTTTTAGCAGTACTAACTTTTTCTTCATCTTTTGCTTCAGGAACTGGAGTAGACACAACGATACTTTTTGCTGTATGTCTTGGAGTGCTCTGACGCAAAGCTTTTAAAGCTTCAAAAGTAGCTTTAATAATAGTAATTTTATTTTTAGTTTTACCAATAATCTTGGAGGAAACATTTGGTACACCAGCTAAATCCAATACAACGCGCACGGCGCCACCAGCGATGATACCAGAACCCTTTGGAGCTGGTTTTAACATTACTTTGGCTGCCTTAAATTTCATATAGACTGCATGTGGAATAGTTTCATTGATTATCGGCACTTTAATCAAGTTCTTTTTGGCCTGACGAGTAGCTTTGTCTACACCAATCTGCACATCTTTACCTTTTTCAACTCCAAAACCAACTCGGCCCTTACGGTCACCGACTACAACTAACGCACGAAAACTCATATGCTTACCACCTTCAGTAACACGAGTTACGCGAGCTAAATCCAAAATATTGGAATCAAACTCGGACTTTTCTTGTTGTCTACCTGGTCTCTTGAAACTTTTTTGCATAAATTTAAATCAATATTACAAATTAAAATTCCAAGCCACCAGCGCGAGCACCATCGGCCAAAGCCTGAACGCGCCCATGGTATTGATAACCACCACGATCAAAAACTACCTTAGTAAAACCGGCTGCCTTAGCTTTTTCAGCTAATTTTTTTCCGACTAAATAAGCAGTGGCAATCTTACCGGTCAAACCTTCTGCTTTCTCTTTGCCAACATCTTTTGCACTAGCTTGAGAAATGGTTTTACCAGCTTCATCGTCAATCAACTGAACAGTAATAGTTCTTAAACTACGAAAAACAGACAAACGCGGTCGTAACTGTGTACCACTCAAACGAGCGCGTACACGAGCGTGACGTATTTGGCGTAATCCATTTTTATTTTTCTTAGTCAATCTACGCATATGTTTATATATTTTTTAAACTAAATTATGCAGCCCCTTTAGCGGCAGTCTTACCTGCTTTACGGCGTACTACTTCACCAACATATTTGATGCCTTTGCCTTTATAAGGTTCTACTTTTTTAGTACTACGAATCTGAGCTGCCATTTCTCCAACCATCTGTTTGTCAGTTCCACTAACTGTAATAATATTTTTTTCTACTTCAAACTTAATACCAGTTGCCGGTTTTAATTCTACCGTATGAGAAAAACCAACTTCCAATACCAAATCTTGACCCTTTAGGATAGCTTTATAACCAACACCATTGATCTCCAGTTGTTTTTTAAAACCAGCAGTTACACCTTCCAACATATTTTCAATGATACTAGAAAATGTACCCCATAAAGCTTTGTCTTTGGTGTTTTCTTCGTTGACGACACTAACAGTCACTTGACCTTCGCCAGTAGATACAGTAACACGTGGGTGTAATTTTTGGTGTAATTCACCTTTTGGTCCTTTTACTACCAAATCATCACCTTTTATCTCCACAGTTACTCCTTGTGGAATTTTTCTAACTTTTTTTCCAATACGAGACATATGTTTTTATTATTAATTCTGTCGATTAATATACTTCGCAAATTAATTCACCGCCTAGTTTACCTTCTCGAGCTTCTTTACCAGTCATAATGCCTTTAGAGGTAGATAAAACTGATATACCATAACCATTAAGCACTTTCTTGATATCTGCAGCCTGTACATAATAGCGTGAACCTGGTTTGCTAATTCTTGTAATACTTTCCAAAGCACCCTGACGTCCAGAATACTTCAAAGTCACCACAATTTGTGGAAATTTATCTTCGTTAATTAAAGCTTTTTCCAAATATCCTTCTTTTACCAAAATTTCACTGATTTTCATCTTTAATTTGGAATATGGAAATGTCGCTTCATGTTTGCGCACCTTGTATGCATTACGTATGCGGGTGAGCATGTCCGCGATTGGATCAGTCATCATAAATACAGTTGTTATTTAATGTTATAAAATATAATTAATTACCAGCTTGACTTTCGTACGCCTGGTAATTTACCAGCGTTAGCCAATTCACGAAAGCAAATACGGCACAAACCAAAATGGCGAATGAAAGCACGCTTGCGACCGCATTTCCAGCAGCGGCGCACGATACGAGTAGAAAATTTTGGTTTTTTATTTGATTTGGAAATTTGTGCTTCTGTTGCCATATATTATTTTATAAAAGGAAAACCTAGATGAGTTAACAATGCTTTTCCAGCAACACGATCGATAGCAGTGGTGTTGATAATAATCTGTAAACCATGCATTTTTTCAATTTCACCAGTCTTTACTTCAGGAAAAGCAGTATTTTCTTTCAAGCCCAAAGTATAATTTCCTTGGCGATCAAAAGCTTTATCAGTAATACCACGGAAATCACGGATACGAGGGAAACTAACGTTAACCAATTTTTCTAAAAATTGATACATACGTTTTCCGTGCAAAGTTACCACAACACCAATTTCTTGTCCTTGTCTAATCTTAAAATTGGAAATAGCTTTTTTAGCTTTGGTGCGAACTGGTTTCTGACCAGTAATTTTGGAAAGAGTCTTTTCTACATTTTCAATATAACTTGCTTCTTTTATAAAACGACCAATACCTGCATTAATTACTACTTTAGTAACTTTTGGTACCTGCATGGTATTTTTCAGTTTTAGTTCAGCCTTCAAGGCTGGCACTATTTCGTCTTTGTATTTTTGGTATAAATTAGGAGTCATAATATTAGTCAATAAACTCTTTACATTTGCGGCAAACGCGTTTTTTATCTTTGCCATCTAATTTAAAACCTACGCGAGTAGTATGGTTGCACTTTGGACAAACTAATGAAACATTTTCTACACGTACTGGAGCGGAAAGTTCAATCACTTGACCTTTTTCTCCGGCTTTGCGAGTACGCAGATGTTTTTTCATCAAATTTAAGCCTTCGACCACTACTTTACCGGCAATTGGAAAAACTTGAATAACTTTGCCTTCTTTGTTGCGATCTTTGCCCTTAATAATTTTTACTTTGTCGTTTGATTTAATCTTCATATATATTTTAATTTAGAGCACTTCCGGCGCCAAAGAAATAATTTTTTGGAACCCTTTAGAACGTAATTCACGGGCAATTGGTCCAAAAATACGAGTTCCTTTTGGTTCTTTTGTTTTACGATCAACAATCACACCAGCATTTTCATCAAAACGAATATAAGTTCCATCAGCACGGCGAATCTCTTTACATTGACGAACTACTACTACATGGACAACTTCACTCTTTTTTACCATACCATGAGGAGCAGCTTCTTTCACTACACAAGTAATAATATCACCAATCTGGCCATAACGTTTTTTATAACCGCCCAAAACACGAATACACTGCAATTTCTTGGCGCCAGTATTGTCCGCTACTTTTAACATTGAACGATGTTGCATCATAAAAAATCGGGTTAACCATTAACTTTTAAAACTTCTACCAGTGTCCAACGTTTGGTAGCTGATAGCGGGCGACATTCCGCAAAGCGAACTTTATCACCTACTTTAGCCGCTTGTTTTTCATCATGAACATGATATTTGCGACTAACAGTAAAACTTTTTGGATATTTCGGATGTTTTTTGATACTGTCAACCTTTACAGTAATGGTTTTAGTCATTGCTGCACTGGTTACCAGACCAGTAAACGCACGAATTATTTTTTTAGTTTTTTCTTTTTCCATATAATCTTTAGATTAAGGCTTTTCAATAAATTTAGTACGTACGCCTATCTTATAACCAGCCAAATCCATAGCAATCTTGGCCTGATCACGAGTGATACCACCCATTTCAAACAAAATTGTTCCTGGTTTAATCACGGCGACATAATGATCCGGAGAGCCTTTACCACCACCCATAGGTACTTCATTACCTTTTTTGGTAACTGGACGATCTGGAAAAACACGGATCCAAATCTTACCACCACGTCGAACATAACGAGTCAACACACGACGAGCCGATTCGATTTGGCGGCTGGAAATCCAACCCTGGGTAGTACTTTTTAAACCAAACAGGCCAAAAGCAATAGCATTGTTGCGAGTAGCAACACCGCGGAAACGACCGCGTCCTTTTTGCCATTTTCTATGTTTAACTTTTTTTGGTATCAACATACAGTTTCAAAAATCTTATTTAGTTTTTTCTTTTTCCACTTCTTTTTTAGCAAATTTGTCACGGCGACTAAAAGCTTCACCCTTATAGATCCAAACTTTAACGCCGATTTTTCCATAGATAGTACTTGCTTCAACAATAGCGTAATCGACATCACTGCGCAAAGTAATTAGGGACATTTTTCCAGCACCCATAACTTCACGACGAGCAATTTCTACACCATTCAAACGTCCAGCAACTGCAAATTTCACACCCTGAGCACCGGCAGTCATTACTTTTTCCATCGCTTGTTTCATGACACGACGAAAAGGAATACGACGTTCTATTTCAGTGGCCATACTTTGACCAACAATCTGTGCGGACAAAGCTGGTTGATTTACAGCTTGAATATTTAATTTTACTTTAGTTTTAAATTGTAAAATTTTCTTTTCAATTTCTTTACGGATAACTTCTAGACCTTCACCGTTTCTTCCGATAATCACACCTGGCTTAGCAGCCAAAATGGTAACCATCACTTCTTTAGGAGTGCGTTCGATGCTAATAGCATCGATACCAGCGTCCTTCAATTTTTTAGCCAAAAATTCTCGTATCTTAATTTCTTGTTCGATGATAGTAGGATACTGATCTTTTTTAGCATACCATTTTGAATCCCAAGCAAAAATGAAGGGAGTGCGATGAATTTTCGGATGAACTTTGTGTCCCATAGTATTAAATTATATTATGATGTTTTTTTCACTTTCTTAACGGGCTTAGCAACCTCGGTAAGAATTAAACTGATATGTGAAGTGCGTTCACGAATTGGTGTAGCACGACCATGAGCTTTTGGCATCCAACGTTTTAACATTGGACCACCGTCAACCATAATAGTGGTCACAGCTAAATTTTCTGTTCCTAATTGAAAATTGTGTTTGGCATTTGCGATAGCGGAATTCAAAAGCTTAATTATAGGTCTAGCAGCTAGCTTATTGGACAAAGTTAAAATCTCCAAGGCTTTGGCTACTCTACGACCGCGAATCAAATCAACCACCAAGCGCGCTTTGCGTGGGCTCATTCTCAAATAGCTTAATTTTGCAGTTACTGCCTGATTCATATAAAAAATTTAAAAATCTTTTTATCTTTGATTATTTTTTGGGAGCAGCTGGCTTAGCGGCAGCGGTAGTCTTAGGGGTAGCGGCTGTTTCTTGTTCTTTTGCCATTTTACCACCATGACGGACAAATTTCTTGGTTGGAGAAAATTCACCCAAACGGTGACCAACCATATTTTCATCGACATAAACGCTAATGAAATCCTTACCATTATGTACCAAGAAGGTTACACCAACCATTTCTGGAGAAATTACGCAAGCGCGAGACCAAGTTTTGATAGGAGTTTTTTTACCACTCTCTTTAACTTTGTCTACTTTCTGTACGACACGTGGATCAATATATAGACCCTTTTTTAAACTTCTAGTCATAATTTTATTAATTAGATTTCTTTCTACGTGAACTGATGATAAATTTGTTACTCCATTTTTGTGGCTTACGAGTCTTCACACCACGAGCAGCTTTACCGTAGATAGTGCGAGGACCACGTTTTTGACCGATTGGAGAGTGTCCCTCACCACCACCGTGCGGGTGATCTACCGGATTCATGTTCTTACCCTTAACGCGAGGACGAATACCGCGCAATCTCATGCGCCCAGCTTTACCCCAACGAATTAAACGATAATCAGCGTTACCAACCATACCAACACTAGCAAAACAAGCTTTTGGAACAATGCGAGTTTCACCAGAAGGTAAACGTAACTGAGCATAATCACCTTCAATACCGGTAAACTGAGCAGATAAACCAGCGCCGCGCACCAGTTGACCTCCTTTGCCTGGAGTCATTTCAATACTATAAACAAATAAACCAACTGGTATATGCTCCAATTTCATACGATTGGCCACTTTGGCTTCAATTGCTTTATCAGAAGACATTACTGTATCGCCAACATTTAGACCTTGTGGGCACAAAATATAAGCACGAGTTTTGTCTAGATATTCAATCAAAGCTACACGTGGACCACGGTTTGGGTCGTATTCGATAGCTATTACAGTTGCTGGAGCGTCAAACTTTTTTTGTTTGAAATCCACAATACGATAAAAACGTTTAACACCGCCGCCTTGATGGCGAACGGTCAATTTACCCTGATTATTGCGGCCAGAGTTTTTTTTCAAAATCGAAATCAAAGACTTCTGTGGTTCAGATTTTGTAATGTCGGCAAAAGCATCCACACTGGATTTTCGGCGACCTGGGGTAGTTGGTTTGTAAACTTTAATCGGCATAATAATTTAAAATATTTTCGGTAATTAAACGCCTTCATGAATTACGATCGTTTTACCTTTTGGTAAAGTAACAATCGCTTTTTTGAAATCACTTCTTTTACCTGAATGTTTACCAAAGCGCATAGATTTGCCTTGGACATTAATTACATTGACTCTCACTGGCTTAACACCATAAACTTCATGGACTGCTTTTCTAATTACGGCTTTGTTAGCATTGTTTACTACAATAAAACTATATTTATTTTCACTTTGTTTTATAGCAGATTTTTCAGTCACCAAAGCGCGCACTAAAATGTTATTGATAATTTTTTTAAGTTTTTTAGGAGCTTCATGTTCATGACCTTCATGATTATCTTGCTCAACCACTGTGGCAACTGCTTTTTTGGCAGGAGCTTTTTTGGTCGAAACTGCCGCTTTTTTAGCAGTAGTTTTTTTCACCTCACCCACTTCAGCTACTTTGGCTTCGGTTTTTGGTTCAGACTTTTTTTCTAAACGGTCAGTTTGATTCTTTTTTGACCAGCGATCAAGTAATCCCATATTATTTAAACTCTAAAGTGATTAAATTATTTTCCAAAGACTTCTTCCATTTTCTTAATCCCATCTTTGGAAGTTAAGATCACACCTTTGGAAAGTAAATCCATTACATTGCTATCTTGCGCACGCAAAGTCTTTACAATTTTCAAATTTTTGCTCATGCGGATAATGTCATCATTTTTATCAGCAGTCAAAACCAAAAATGTTTTTAACTTAGCTGGTAAAGATTTCAAAAAGCTAGCAAATAATTGTGTTTTTGGTTGTTCAAATTTGAAATCTTCTATCACCATCAAGTTACCAGACTGAGCCTTGTCAGATAGGCACATACGGATTGCAGCCTGACGAGTCTTTTTGTTGATTTTTGTTTTATAATTACGATCGGTCAATGGACCAAAAGCAACACCGCCGCCTTTCCAAATTGGAGAACGGATAGAACCATGACGAGCGCGGCCAGTACCTTTTTGTTGCCAAGGTTTTTTACCACCACCACTTACTTCACCACGATTTTTAGTATCAGCCCAAGGTTCACGTTGATTGTTGGTTTGTTGAACAAAAACTTGATGAACTAACTCTGGTTTGATTTTTACACCAAATACAGTATCGGATAATTCCATCTCACCAGTTTCTTTGCCAGCTAAATTGTAAACTTTAATTTTCATATAAATAATCTTCTTTAAAATTAGGCGTTCACAGTTTCTTCGCCAGCAGTTTCTACTGGGGTAGCTTCAACTACCGGTTGTTCTTTCACTACTTCGGCCTTTTGTCCACTTTTACTAATTTTTAATACGCCTGGGCCCTGGATCACTAGCAAACTATTGCGACCACCAGGAACGGCACCTTTGATATAGATTTCATTTGTCTCTGGGTGAACTTCAACGACTTCCAAATTTTTGATAGTTACCTGATCACCACCCATACGACCAGCCATACGCATACCTTTGAAAACGCGTTGTACACCACCAGCACCAATGGAACCAGGGGCACGCAAGTTGTCTTTATGACCGTGTGAAGCTGGACCACCGCGGAAATGATGGCGCTTAACTACACCGGCAAAACCTTTACCTTTGGAGACACCCATTACTTCGATTTCATCACCAGCTACAAAAGTTTCTAGAGTTATAAAATCTCCACGATTAATATCATCTGTTTTTTCTACTGAGAATTCTTTCAACCAAGAAACTGGAGCCAAATCTTTTAGATGGCCGGCTTCTGGTCTGTTTAAACGAAATTCTTTCTTTTCTCCAAAACCAAGCTGAATAGCTTTTTCTTTTTCCTTAACTTGAATAATAGTACAGGGGCCAGCCAAAACACGAGTAACTGGCATCACTTCACCATTTGGTAAAAACACCTGTGTCATTCCAATTTTCTTTCCTAAAATGAATTTCATAAAAATTGTTGTCATTGCTTCCCATCGGATGGGAAGATAACTGAATTAATTATTTAACAAAAAACTAGAAGCAATAACACTGTTTAAACCCAATCCTTCAGTGCTCTTGTTTCTAGCCTTCTTGTGGACAACTTTTGATTGCACACGATTCACCCCCAAAGGGTGAATTTTATAGATGGCTTTAGTTTTTTATTTGTAAAAATCTTAATCTCCTGGCCAAATTTTTGCTGTGTAAATGTTTTTTGTTTCCCCGACTAAGTCGGAACAAATCTTATTTACTTGGCACTGATTGGCTTTGTAGTGCTAATAATAGCAGAAAAATTTTCTTCTGTCAAGCCCAACTACTACATTTTTATTTCCACATCTACACCAGCTGGTAAGTTTAGATTCATCAGCGCATCTATACATTTTGGAGAAGCGTTTATAATGTCAATCAAACGTTTGTGAACACGCATTTCGAATTGTTCACGAGCATCTTTATGTACAAAGGTCGAACGATTCACAGTAAATTTGGTCTTTTCAGTTGGCAAAGGTACTGGACCGACAACTTTAGCTTCATTACGAACGGCGGTTTCAATGATTGTGCGAGTGGCCTGATCGATAACGCGATTATCGTAAGCACGAATTTTTACGCGGATACGAGTACCAACTTCTTCTTTGGCTTTTTCTTCTTTTACTTTGTTTGTAGGAGTTGTGGTTGTCATGTTATTTATTAAAATTAAAGAACTAATTAAAGAGCAATTTTAAGGGGGCGTTATTTAGAACGCCCCCTATAAAATATTATTTGATAATTTTTACTACTACACCAGAGCCAACGGTACGACCACCTTCACGAATAGCGAAGTTCATCTTATCTTCCATAGCTACTGGGTTGATCAATCTGATCTTCAAGTTGACAGTATCACCTGGCATTACCATTTCAACACCAGCTGGTAATTCAAGGATATCACCAGTTACATCAGTTGTACGAATATAAAACTGTGGTTTGTAGCCTTTGAAGAAAGGTTTGTGACGACCGCCTTCTTCTTTGCTCAAAACGTAAATTTCAGCTTCAAACTCAGTGTGAGGAGTAATAGAACCTGGTTTGGCCAAAACCATACCACGTTCAACGTCTTCCTTCTTGGTACCACGCAACAATATACCAGCGTTGTCGCCAGCTTGTCCTTCTTTCAAGGACTTGTTAAACATTTCGATACCAGTTACTACAGTTTTCATCGGTTCTTCACGCAAACCAACAATGGAAATTTCATCATTGATTTTGATCATACCACGTTCGATACGACCAGTTACTACAGTACCACGGCCTTCAATAGAAAAAACGTCTTCTACTGGCATCAAAAATGGTTTATCAAGATCGCGAACTGGATCTGGGAAATAGGTGTCCATAGTAGACAACAAATCCATAATAGGCTTAGAAGCTGCTTCATCAGTTGGATTTTCCAAAGCTTTCAAAGCAGATCCACGGATAATTGGAGTGACATCACCAGGGAAGCCATATTTTGTCAAAAGATCACGAATTTCAGCTTCTACCAACTCTACCAACTCAGGATCAGCCATGTCTAGCTTGTTCAAAAAAACGATAATGTTTTTTACACCTACCTGATTAGCCAACAAAATGTGTTCACGAGTCTGAGGCATTGGACCGTCCGCTGCAGATACTACCAAAACAGCTCCGTCCATCTGAGCAGCACCAGTAATCATGTTTTTTACATAATCAGCATGGCCTGGACAATCTACGTGAGCATAATGTCTCTTATCAGTTTCGTATTCTACGTGAGCAGTGGCAATAGTAATACCACGAGCTTTTGATTCTGGAGCTTTGTCCAGATCACCTACGCCTTTTTTTTGAGCGATACCACCGCGGGCATTTAATACCTGCAAAATTGCAGCAGTTAAAGTGGTTTTACCATGATCAACGTGACCAATAGTACCAACGTTAATGTGAGGCTTGGTTCTACTAAACTCAGCCATAGGATTATACGTTCACGGCACTGTCCCGAGTGGTCGGAAACAGATTTTTGTCCAGCCGCTAAATTTTTAATAAAATATTTGTTAATAAAACACGCTAACCATATAGCTGATTAGCGTGGGCATTATAGCAGGTTTTAAAAATTTTGCAAGTGGGGAGAAATTGTGGATAATTTTTCCTGAACACAATTATTATTCAATGGGTTCAAGATAAAATTTTTCTTCTTCATCTTCTGGCAAACCAGACAAGTTTTCTTCACCAAAAGTTTGCTCAACTTGACCAACTTCAAGTGGAATATTGGTTGTTTCCAAAACTGGTTCTGAAATTTTTTCTACTTCTTTTTTCGTATTATCTTCCCAACCTGGGATAGGCTGTCGTTTTTTTTGATCCTGCCAACGAGAAATATCATGGTTTAATTTATTTAACATATCCTCTTCTTCCAAGTTCTCTAGACAAGAAGTGTCGTTTAATAAGCTTTCATATTCATTTAGATTCATCAAGACCATGGTTTCGTCAGTTTCCTTATCCATTATTACAAACCTATCCCCAGTACGGCGAACTAATTTGATAATACGATCCAATTGATTTTGTTTCATATAATAATTAATTATGTTTTTATATTATACCTAAAAACGACAACTAGTCAACCTTTAATTTAAATAATAAAAAATCGCTCAAGAAAGCGATTTTTTATTTTGCTCTAACCACAAATAATTGTGATTACAGTGTGTGCGCGCCAATCTACTCCTTTGAATTAGATGGCGCGCGGTAAAGAGGAGGGAGGGCGATTGTTAACGATCGCTCTACTCTAGTTGACCGGAGCGAAGATCACGGGGCCAAACGGTCCACCTTCCCGCTTGCGCAGGTAGGCCGGACGATTCAGCACGCGCAGTTGCGCGCGAGTCGGTCCCGACCACCAGTCGGTGATGGCTGGAACACCTTGCGTCTTTGTCAGGCGCGAGTTGGGGGTGAACGCCACCTCGCGAATAAAGAAACTACCATCCAACAAACGAAAGACAAGAGACATGTTAACCCTCACTTTGTCGGGTGAAAAAGGCTTGATAGCCCTGTCCCGAACGAATTAGACTGTAGCACGGCTTAGCCAAAAAGTCAATAGTGAACAACAAAAAACCACTAATTAAGCGGTTTTTTATTGTATTCTGACTACAAATTATTATAATCAAAATATGCGTGCGCCGAACTACTCCTTTGAATTAGTCGACGCACATCTGAGTTTGACACTGACGAAGGGTCATGCCGTAATTAACGGCGACGAGGACCACTACGCTGTACAATGCGCTGAGCGTTGGCAAGAGCAACCACGTGTTGCACCTGATAACGATAGTCACGCCGTTGCGCTAATGGGGGGGGCCATGGACTGCTGACCGGAACCCGGACAAGATCCAGTTGCCGACAGATCAACGACGAAAGATTATACCCGCCCAAAAAAAACAGAAACGGCAACGGCAAATGAACAATTTTCATCAAAACCTCCTGGAATGAAAGATTGAACGTGCTGGCACTTATTCAGTTGTCAACACACGTTCAGCGTTGAGATACCATTTGACAATCTCATAGAGCGAATCGCGTCCAACAAATGGGGATAGCCCATCACCATCCGTCCTAAACGCGAAACCAAGCAGATACGCAGCAATGGCCTCGGCCAGGCTCTCAGCAATTCCGACAAGTGAATTCGGCGGCAATTGGCCAGTAACTGGATCAAAGTAAGCGCCAGCATAGTGCGAGATTGGCGGGGCTGAATTGATTGCCGCCTCGGCCTCGCTGATGAACTCGAAAATACTTTTATTGCCAACCTGGTCAGAAACCAAGCGACAATTATCCGAGTTCCACATCTCCACATTGACAATGGAGTGAGCCAACTCATGAGCCAGACCTTCCAGATGAATGATTCGCCGAATTTCGGGCGCGACCAAATCTTGGATTTGAAATAGGACTGGATTCATTCTAAATCTACTCCAGAATCTCGGCGGGAGATTCTCCACATCCACTTTGCTGGGTGCAATTGCCGTGGCAGAAATTGCCTTAGCAATATCCAATGTCGGCACAGGCTTCTCTTTGGTTGATGCCTGTGTAAACCATACCGAACGATCGAACGTGATTTTGTTGATCAACATGCGATTACGTGCTTTGAGTGGAAAAACCGCCAACACTCCTTGGATATCTGCCAACGTGAGCACATGAAGGCCGTGTGGATCCTCCAAGTAAAAACGTGGAGGACCGGCAAAATATTGAACAGGCATCGGCAAACGAGCCGTGAACATTTCAAGATTTGCCTCATACCACTGGATGGTTGGACCCATGTCAAAACCAGAAACTTTCTTGTTCTTCATCGTAAACTCCACTGTGCTTTGATTGCCAAACTACTATTGACGAAACATTCGCCAATTTAAAATAATAACAAAAAAAATTAATAAAGTCAATGACTGAAGCTAAGGAATATTAAAAAAAACATACTAATTTAGTTAGTATGTTTCTCTATATCTATTGTTAAAAAAATATTTTTACTTCGTTTCCTTATCGTCATCAATTTTTTCAAAAATAAACATGTCATCCATATGATGTCCATTTTTATGGGGCAAACCAATGCACAAAACTTTGCCAATATTTTCTATCGCACTATGGCCAGGACCGAGCTTTTTATCTATTTTCCCTTTTACATAACTATAAAAACTTGGATCAACAGCCTCAAAATCTTCGTCTGTTTCCACTCTTTGCCAATATAAATCTAAATTATCTTTATCAAAAACAGCCTTTGTTTTTTTTACATCATTTAGCGTATTTATTATGCCAACCAACTTAAAATTTTTATATTCACGCATTTGTGTCGCGGTTTTATGCCAATCATTGCAGAGCACATGTCCACCAACTTTTAAATTTTTTATTGGACCATCTGGTCGTACGGCTGGATTTAACAAAATAACCACATCAGCCGATTCTGGTAACACAAAATTATTGACATCGGCACATTCAGCTTGAAGACCACCTTTTTTTAATACTGCAATCGCCTCTGGATTTTTATCTACAAAAAACACTTGACTGTTTGGAAAACCTTCGGTAGGACTAGCGTCGACATCACAAGATGGGTAATAAATTATTTTAGGTTCAATATTTAATGTTTCGACAAACAATCTTTGCATCCCGGCCATATTTTCCGATATACTTGGTTGCCTTTCTATTATTGGTTCTGCTTCTTTTTTTTCGGTATGTTCTATCGGTTTATTTTGACAAGACTCACAAACAGGTAGCCAAGCGCCACCTTCAACTTCTCCAATCTCATTTTTACCACAGACAGGACAAAGAGACATAAAAATTTATAACTTATTTTTTTAATTATATCACATATTTAAAAAACGCCTACCACAATGCTCTATCATTCCTTTTTAGCGATCAACAATCGACACATAGAAGCCGGCGAAATGTCCCAGATTTTCAGATCATCACTCAATATTTTAAAACTATTTTCTTGTAATAATTTTATTCTGGCTCGAGCACCAGCCCGCCATTTCCACCCATGTTTTAATTTACCATAATATTCACCAAACAGTACCGGCCACACCAAAATTCCACCTTTTTTTAATACCCGATAAGCTTCTTTAACAAAAATTTCTTGACCTTGTGCGGTCATAAATCTATCAGCCGCCACTTCCACCATACCGTCTATCGAGGAATCGGCCACTGTTACCATCGGACCATTTAAATCTTCTACCACCGTAGGTACATTTTCAAATTTAACTTTTAATTTGTTTAATTGATCCTGGCTTAAATCTGAGGCGCACACTTTAAATCCGGCGTCGAGCAATGCTTCCGTAATAATTCCGGTTCCGGCCGCTCTATCGTAAATTGTTATTTGTGAAGGATCGGCATCAAAATTTTCTAAAAAAACTATACCTATTTGGCGAGCCAATTTTTCTCTACTAAAATAATATCTGGCGACTTGGTCATACATTTCCGCATCTCGCTGTGAAGTATATTTATGTACAAATCTAGAGCGCCAAAGCCAACTCAATGCTTCTAACAACGGAGGTTTCTTAGGATAAATCTCTTTTTGTTTATAAATTTTTAATCTTTCTTCTTTTGACATATGTATTGATCTATCGATTTAAATTATAACACACCGCTCCAAAAACAAAAGACCGCCCGTCACTTAAAATCATAAACTAATTATAATCTTAAGTGAGTGCGGGCGGTCGAATGTTCTGACCAGCGCCACTACTCCACCGGCCAAAAGGCCTTTGCCCACCGTATTTCGGAAGATGGGATTTTAAAGGTATTTACCCTATACCTGCGAAGAAGTGGTTGAGGTAAGCGAGACTGCGAGCGAGTTCTTCCTTCAGCTCGTCATAACCTTCTTGGCCGGCGTAGTAGGCGACCAAGCCGTGAAACTGCTGATGTCGAAACTCGACATAGTCAACCAAGATTGCCCGTGGCACTTCTTCCAATTCTTGCCTGAGCGTTTGCACACAACGCCCCTTTTGGCCGGCGCGCTGGACGAATTCGCGCACCTCATGACGCAGGATGTGGTCGCGAAACGCTTCCGGCACTTCCGCCGAGATGAAGAGAAACGCGCTCTTGGGAAAGCCGACGAAGTACTTGAGGTCGGTCAATTCGGGATCGGGACTCAGAACGTGGTAGCCGTATTGAGCACCGTCTACCTCGAGAACACCTTCCTCTACGATGAACGGTTTGGCCCAATCGGGCGGCTGCGAAATGAGCATGTTTACCTCCGTAACTGTTGAGAGAATGAGATGATAAAATAGCAAAATATGAAAAAAAGTCAACCCCCGCCATATTAAAAAAATACGATCAGACTAATCGTATTTTTGTGTGCGATTATACGCCTCCCGTTTTTCGGAAAGTGTTATCGTGGTGCACCCATTAGGAGTCGAACCTAAATTTTCGGCTTCGCAGGCCAATGTCCTATCCATTGAACGATAGGTGCGGAATTTCTTACAACTAAATTTTCATTATCCTACCCATTCGTTCGCTCAAAGGCTCTTCTTCTTGGTCTAAATCTTCTTCCATATATAGAGCTAAGTATTCTCGAATTGGCATTGGATCATAATCATACAATGGAACCTGAATACGATGATTCAGCACACTATTTTGTGCAAAATACAGATTTTTGGTAAATGGCGGGTTGTATATAAGCCAAAAATTAGTTAATTCACTATAGCGATAGTACTTTTTTCCGATTACTACCCCTGTATTGGTAATAGCAAAATATACATCCATCGGAGCTACCATATCTTGCATAAACAAAATTATTCCAAACAAGACTGTAATTAGCGCGAATAGATAGTTGGCTGATAATATTGCATAAACGGCTAGAGCAATCCCGATCGCTCCCATCACCCAATACCATTGTTGGCCTCTTTCGTGCTGTTCATATTCCTTTACCGTCCACTCGTATTGAACTTCACCAATATTGATATCCTCTTTTAAAATATTTTTTGGCATAAAAAAATTTTTAATCCGTGGATGATACTGGATTTGAACCAGTGACCTTTGCAATGTGAATGCAACGCTCTAACCAGCTGAGCTAATCATCCTTGATTAGAGGTCAGAATTACTCTACCATAAACAAAAAAAGAAATCAACCCCGATATGTTGCTTTTTATGTTATTTTGTGATACAATTTTCCTACTATATGTCAATGAACGAGCCAATAAATCTATTGGAACCACAAGGTTTGGAATTAGACGAACCTAAACCAAAAAAGAAAAAATTATTTTGGCTATTTTTTATTATTATTGGACTTTTGTCCATTGTCGGTTGCAATACTTACCGCAACTACTCACTTGCAAAATGGTCTGATGATCCAGCCAACTATGATCTGAAGACTTTACAGCCAAAAAATGTTGGTATTTTACAAACAGTCAAAAATTTTATCTTTCACGCGGACAATGTCCTTGAAGGACAGAAAGACGACCGTATAAATATTTTATTGTTAGGTATTGGCGGGGCAGGCCATGACGGACCTTATCTAACTGATACCAATATTATACTAAGTATTAAACCTAGTACCAATGAAGTAGCCATGACCTCTATCCCTCGTGATTTAGGTGTAAATATCGGCAGTCACGGTGTTAGAAAAATAAATTCAGCTGACTCATTTGGTGAAGCGGAAACCGCTGGAGCTGGCGGAGAATATGCTCGTCAAATTTTTGAAAAAACTTTTGGTATAGATATACCCTATTATGCACGTGTAGATTTTACCGCTTTTCAAGAAATCATCGACGAGGTTGGTGGAGTAACGGTGAATGTACCACGTTCATTTGTTGATTATGAATTCCCTGGTCCAAATTTTTCTTATCGTACTTTAACTTTTAATGCTGGTGTGCAGGCAATGACTGGTGATCGCGCATTAGATTTTGCTCGTTCACGTCATGGCAACAATGGAGAAGGTTCAGATTTTTCGCGCTCTCACCGCCAACAGCTGATGATTTCGGCATTAAAGGAAAAATTACTTTCTGTTGGCACTTATACCAATCCAATTCGAGTTCAAAGTATCTTACAATCTCTATCCACTCATATTACTACCAACCTCAATTTTGGTCAGATGATGTATCTAGCCAATCTGGCCAAAGATGCCGATAAAAATATAAAAATGTTAGTGCTGGACAATTCAGAAACTGGATTTTTAAAATCTTATATCGCTGATAGTGGCGCCTATATTTTGGCCCCCCGCACCAATAACTTTGATAATATCAATTTGGCTATCCAAAATGTCTTTGATAACAACCAAGTCAAAATTGTCCAGAATTTGTCTACTGAAAATAAATCTATTTTCCCAACCGGAAAAATTCAAATCTTAAATGGAACTTGGCGAGCTGGTCTAGCGGCTAAATATCAACAAGATTTACAGGAGAAGGGTTTTTCGACCTTACCAGCGGCCAACAGCCCAAAACGTCCAATTGATGCGACTACTATATATATAGTAAATCCAAAACTTTCCAACGATATAGTGCTAGCAATACAAAAAGAAATTACCGCCAAGGTGGAAAAGGGCTTGCCAGAATGGATAAAAAATGGTAGTACTAACGTAAATTCTAGCACTGAACAGTCCAATCCAAATTTAAAATTTAATACAGAAGCCGATATACTGATTATATTAGGGTCGGACTTAAGTGATAATAAATAATAATATGGCCACACTTGCAAAAATAGTTGACCTCGAATTGCCTACCATCGCGTTAGTTGGCCGAGTAAATGTAGGAAAATCTACTCTATTCAATCGCCTCACTGAAAGTGACAAAGCGTTGGTTTCAGATATCCCCGGCACTACTCGCACCCGTAATGAAGGCAAGTGTATTTGGCGTGGCCGACATATTCGTATTGTGGATACTGGTGGTCTGACATTTTCTGATGATGTACCTTTGGAAGAAGATATTATCAAACAAACTGAAGCAGCTCTTAAAGAAGCCGACGTAATTGTGTTTGTTACTGATATCAAAGATGGTCTGTTACCTCAAGAAAAAGAACTGGCCAAACTTTTATTACAAAAGAAAAAAGATTGTCCAGTAATTTTAGTAGCCAATAAAGCCGACAACCCAGTAGAGCACTCTCTGAAATATGAACGTGAATGGCTAAAACTTGGTTTTGGACAACCAATCGCTATCTCCGCTCAAAATGGTTCCGGATTGGGAGATCTAATGGAACAAATTTTTTCATATTTAAAAAAGACTAAGAAAAAACCTCAATTATTACCAGATATAGAACCTATAAAAGTGGCTTTACTTGGCAAACCAAATGTGGGTAAATCCTCTCTCTTCAATAAATTAATCGGTGAAGATCGAGTGATTGTCAGCGACATGCCTCATACTACTCGTGAGCCACACGATACTTTGGTGGAAGTTGATGGTGAACATATTTTGTTTATTGATACCGCCGGTATTCGTCGCAAAGCCAAAGTATCTGGCCTGCTTGAACGTGTAGGCATAGGCAAAAGTATCGAGATCATGAAGCGCGCTGACATTGTTTTATTTTTACTCGACACTTCCTCTCCAATTACTGACCAAGATCAACAACTCGGTGGTTTGTTGCGTGAAAGTACCAAGAGTGTGATTATAGTAGTCAATAAATGGGACTTGAGTGAAGACAACACCGATTCTTTCCGCAACGATGTCAAAGAAAAAATCATGAAATATTTCCCGCATATCGCCTATGCTCCAATTGCTTTTGTGAGCTCCAAAACTAGCTACCGTATTCACCAACTTTTCCCATTAATCAAACAGGCTTGGGAAGAACGTCATACTGAACTCTCCGAAGAAGTTTGTGAAGAATTTATTCGCCATGTTACCAAAGACCATCTACCATCTCGCGGCAAAGGTGTAAATCATCCAAAGATTTTGGGCTTCCGCCAAATAAATTTCAACCCTCCAATTTTTGAATTATTTATCAAATACAAAACTTCGCTTAATATTTCTTATGTTCATTATTTAGAAAATCGTTTGCGTGAACAATACAGTTTTTTTGCCGCACCGATTGTGATTAAACTAACGAAGACCAGAAGATAATTTACCGCTTAGAAATTATGAAATTAATTGTTGGCTTAGGAAATCCAGGAAAAGAATTTGAAATCACTCGGCACAATGCCGGCTGGTTGACTTTGGATAGATTTACAAAAGCCGAAAATTTATCTTCCAAAAAGTCTTCAAAATTACAGGCTGAAATTTTTGATTATAAAGTTGGACGCAACAAAGTTGTCTTGGCCAAACCGCAAACTTTCATGAATAACTCTGGAATCTCAGCCAATATCATGTTAAATTTTTTCCGTCTCACTGCCAAAGATATTGTAGTCGTTCACGACGACAAGGATATTCCGGTTGGAGAAATTCGTGTGCAAACCAATCGTGGTCCAGCTGGACACAACGGTATTAAATCCATCATCGAGCATATCGGTACCCAAGATTTTACTCGTATTCGTATCGGCGTTGGTCCAATTGAAAAAGAAAAAATAGAAGAAATCAGTAATTTTGTTTTAAACAAATTTACTAAAGAAGAATTCAAACTTCTGCAAATTGCTATGGACAATGCGGCGATGGAAATAAAAAGATTGTCAGCGATTGAATAATAAAAAAATAAGTTTATAAAAATACCATAAATTATTATGGTATTTTTTTATAAAACAATAAATATGATATAATTATAACTTATGAATTATCACGCTTGGCTCGCCCACTTTCCTAAAATAACTTACAAACGTTACTCTGCTTTAAAAACGTATTTTTTTGATTTTAAAAATTTACATGATACCGAATTAGATGAATTGCTCAAAGCTGGTTTGGAAGAAAATATCGCCTCAGAATTTTTGACCTGGCGTGATAAAAATCCGATTGAAAAAATTTTAGAAAATTTGGCCAAAGAAAATATTCAAACTGTGTCGCTAGGTGATGCCGACTACCCTGCTCTACTATCGGAAATTACCGATCCGCCACATACTCTTTTTTATCGTGGCACTTTGCCCCCAACTGAAATGCCAACACTCGCCGTAGTTGGCACTAGACGGATGACCACTTATGGCAAAATGATCTGTGAAGATTTGGTAATGCCTCTAGCTCGCCAAGGAGTGCTAATTGTTAGTGGACTAGCACTCGGTATTGATGGTGTTGCACACAGTACAGCGCTTACAGCTAATGGCGTAACGATGGCAGTATTGGGTTCCGGCATTGACCGTCTATGTGTCTATCCTTATGCCCACAAACAATTATCAGAAAAAATAATCACTGCTGGCGGATCACTTATTTCCGAATATCCGCCCGGATTTTTACCGACTCAATATTCTTTTCCAGCCCGTAATCGCATCGTTGCTGGACTGAGTCTGGGAACATTAGTTATTGAAGCGCCAATCAAATCCGGTGCTCTTATCACCGCACGCTGTGCCCTTGATTATAATCGTGAAGTCATGGCTGTACCACATGCGATCATCTCGCCGACTGGTGCCGGACCAAACAATCTCATTAAATTCGGCGCCAAGATGATAACTGAACCAAACGATATTTTAGAAGCGCTAAATTTGCAGACTATTAAACAAATAATCCCAACCAATCAACCAATCGGCGATAACCAAACTGAAGAAAAAATTCTCAAACATTTAAGCAGAGAATCAAAAAATATTAATCAAATTATTTTAGAAAGTCAACTGAATAGCTCTACAATTAGTTCCACTTTAATACTAATGGAAATCAAGGGATCAATAAAAAATTTAGGAGGAATGAACTATATAAGAAAATAAAAAAATATTTTTTATTTCTTTCTACCAAGCAATTTTTCTAAAAACGTTAGCTTTTCACCAGATTTTAGAGGTGCCAACGAATGAATATTTTCTTTTATTTTTACACTAGAAACTATCGTAACATTTTCTCCTTGACGACGACCTTGACCAACTTTATTTACCAAAGTTATTTCTACCAATGGACGTTCTTTGCCAATTGCAACCCTCATTTCAAAAGTGATTTCAGCCAACCTCTGAGCACCAGCTTGCATTTTTTTCATATCCAAAATCCCTCCCATTTCATTTTCTCCACCCAATAAACTTTCGATAAAAAGTTCACAGCCAGCTTCGTCTCTAAACTGTCTCATCCCTATATCACGAGTAAAAAGGGATTTTATTTGGTCTTCTTCACCTGTGGCTACCGCTCTAAAAATTTCATCCATTTCAACTCTACGAGCTTTGTCCAACCGCTCTTGCCGATCTTGATACTGTTGCTGTCTTACACCACTAGACGCTTTTTGTACCGCCTGCAATGCGGCTTGTATCTGAGCCACATCAAGTTCAACCACTGTATTTTTTCTTACCATGTTCACTATCGGTGTTTGATCATCATCACTCAAAGGGGCGCCCTGAGGAGCGCTAGAAACATCAAAAAATCTAACTGGCCCAGAGAGATCATCATCGATCTCATCACCAGTTTTTGACATTTCCCAATTCGCCATATCCCCTTTTCCTTTTTCTTTTTCTACCATATAAAATATATAATAATCTATTCACAAATTTTACCACAAAATTGACATTTTAGTCAAAATCCGCTATCTTAAGGAGGAAAAATAAAAAAATATGTCAAAATTAGTTATTGTAGAGTCACCGGCTAAAGCTAAAACAATCAGCAAATTCTTGGGTAAAAGCTTTGTAGTTAAGTCTTCTTTTGGGCATGTCCGCGATCTGCCAAAAAGCAAAATGGGGATTGATATCGAACACAATTTTGAACCACAATATATCAACAGTCGAGACAAAAGCAAGGTAATTAAAGAATTAAAAGACGCGGCCAAAAAAACTAGTGATATCCTATTCGCTACCGATGAGGATCGAGAAGGAGAAGCTATTTCTTGGCATTTAGCGCAAGTATTGGGTGTCGATCCAGAAAAAGCCCAACGTATTGCTTTTCATGAAATTACCAAAACCGCCATCGAACATGCTATCGCCAATCCGCGCGCTTTGGATCTAAAGATGGTCGACGCTCAACAAGCGCGTCGTATTTTGGATAGATTGGTAGGCTATGAATTATCACCATTTTTATGGCGTAAGGTGGCCAAAGGTTTGTCGGCCGGTCGTGTCCAAAGTGTGGCTATGCGTCTCACCGTCGAACGTGAACGGGAAATTTTAGATTTTAAACCGGAAGAATATTGGACTGTTGAAGGAATTTTTGAAAATAAAGAAAAAATAAATTTTGAGGCCAAGCTGTCCGCTACTCCAGAAAAAAAATTAGAGAAACTGGATATTAAAAATAAAGAAACGGCTGATAAAATATTCGCCGACCTTGTCGGTGTTTCTTACACTATCAACGCAGTGGAAAAGAAAAACAGCAAACGCAATCCCCCACCACCATTTACTACTTCATCACTACAGCAAGACGCCAACAACCGTTTGGGTTTTTCCGCCAAACAAACTATGCGTTTGGCACAACAATTATACGAAGGTGTAGATCTTGGATCCGAAGGTTCCGTAGGTCTGATCACTTATATGCGTACTGACGCAGTCAATCTCTCTCAAAAATTTTTAACCGATGCTCACGCTGTTATCGCCGAAGAATTTGGTCAAAAATATAATTTAGACAAACCACGTGCCTATACCAACAAAAGTAAAAATGCCCAAGAAGCACACGAAGCCATCCGTCCAACTGAAGCCAAACGTACTCCAGCTATAGTGGAGCCATTTTTAGAAAAGAACCAATTCAAATTATACGAACTAATCTGGCGTCGTGCTATGGGCACTCAGATGGCCGCAGCTGACGTTGCATCCACTGGCGCTAATATTATCTCCACCAACAATTATATCTTCCGTGCTACCGGTCAAACTATCGTTTTTGATGGTTTCTTAAAATTATATCCAGACAAAGGAAAAGATAACGCTCTTCCTAATTTAGAAAATGGTGAAAATGTAAACTGCCAAGAAATAAAAACTGAACAACACAGTACCGAACCACCGGCTCGTTACAACGATGCGGCATTGGTAAAAGCTCTTGAAGAATACGGCATTGGTCGTCCATCTACCTATGCTCCAACCATTGCGACCATCGAAGATCGTGGTTATGTTGAACGTGATGAAAAAAAACGACTCAAACCACGCGAAGTCGCTTTTGTGGTTAATGATTTACTAGTAAAACATTTTCCAAATATTGTTGATTTTTCCTTTACTGCTCAGATGGAAGAAAACTTTGATGCTATCGCTCGTGGTGAAAAAGAATGGCAGCCAGTGATTGCAGATTTTTATCACCCATTCAAAGAAAATTTAAAAATAAAAGACAAAGAAATTGCTCAAAAAGAAAAAATTCCTGATGAACCGACCGAGGAAGTTTGTGAAAAATGCGGAAAACCAATGGTCATAAAAAATGGACGCTTTGGTAAATTTATGGCCTGTACTGGTTATCCAGAATGTAAAACTACCAAAAATATTGACGTCGTTACCGGCGTAAAATGTCCAAAATGTTTAGAGGGTGATTTGGCGGAACGTCGTAGTAAACGTGGCAAAACATTTTATGGCTGCAACCGTTATCCAAAATGTGATTTTGCAGTTTGGGATAAACCCACCGGAGAAAAATGCGAAAAATGCGGTTCCTTACTAACCCAGACTTTCAAAGGAGAAATAAAATGTTCCAATAAGGAATGCAAATAATATGGAGGAGGATTGGAAATTAAAAATTGATTCCACCAAAAATCAACGTATCATTGGCGTAATAATTTTTTATTTTCTAATTACTTTTATCATCTCGCGATTAATGGTTTATCTAGTTATTGGTAAATGGCTACCAAACTTTTTTCTTAATATTCGCGGAGTACATATTCACCACTTTACTTATGGTGTATTTATATTAGTTTTGATTGGTTTTTATCTGATTATGCGTCGACCAGAAGCTGAATCAGAAATTTTTAAAATCTGCACTGCTTTCTACGGTATCGGACTTGGCCTAACTTTCGATGAATTTGGTATGTGGGTAAGGCTAGCTGACGAATATTGGCTACGTCAAAGCTATGACGCGGTGATAGTTATACTATTATTACTACTAAATATTGCTTATTATCGCCAAGTGTTCCATGGCGTTCGTGAAGTTGGCAAACTGTTTAAAAAAATCTTTCTTCGATTGTTTTCCATGACCTGACAGTTGACAAACCTTATATTTTAAGCTATTGTTAGAGTATATTAACGGTGGGATCTCGACCACTCGAGAGTTTGTACCACTAAAATCGCAATTGCGATTAAAAAAAATATGATTAAATTAACAAAACGCATGGCTGCAATTTCAGCCAAAATAGACAAGAATAAGGTCTATTCCCTAGACGAGGCAATTGCGCTAATCAAAGAAACTTCTGGTGTAAAATTTGACGCCAGTGTCGAAATCCATGCTCATTTAGGTATTGATCCAAAAAAAGGCGACCAATTGATTCGTGCCACTGTAGTTTTACCACACGGTATTGGCAAAACCAAAAAAGTAGCTGTTTTTGTTTCCAGTGAAAAAGAAAAAGAAGCCAAAGAATCCGGTGCTGATGTAATCTATACTGAAGAAGGAATCAAAAAAATCAAAGATACTGGTAAAATTGATTTTGAAGTAGCTGTTACCACACCAGATATGATGCCTAAATTGGCCGCTATAGCTAAAGTACTTGGTCCAAAAGGTTTGATGCCTAGTCCAAAAACTGAAACCGTCGGACCAAACATCAAAAAAATGGTAGAAGAATTAAAAAGAGGTAAAGTCACTTTTAAAAATGATGACACTGCTAATATCCATCAGATTGTAGGAAAAGTGAGTTTCGATGACGCTAAATTAAAAGAAAATTTATCGGCTTTTCTAGAAGCCTTAAAAAAATCACGACCGACAACAATCAAAGGATCATTCATAAAAAACTTAGTCCTTTGTTCTACGATGGGGCCGTCAATAAGAATCAACGAGAACTAAACTTAACACCCCTCATTATTGAGGGGTGTTTTTTTTAAAAAATTTATGCTGATTTTTGCAACTGTTGGCCACACTACACTTGCCGAAGACCAAATTAGAAAAATTGTATTAGCTGGTGCTGATGTAATTAGATATAATTTTGCTTATCGAAATATAAGTGAAAATATTGAATTGGTATGTACGGCTCAAAGAATAATCGAAGAATTAAATTCCTCAGCGCAAATTTTAATAGACTTTCCTCTAAACAAAATTCGTCTAGGAGATTTTGATATAAAAATTTTTGCAGTAAGAGAAAATCAAGAATTAATTCTAAAGTCCGCGCCTTTCTCGCCAAATTGTTATGAATATATCCCGGTCGACACTCAATTACTGGGACAAAAAGTATACGTTGATCAAACTATAACCATTGGGGATGGTGAAATATCGATGCAAGTGATTGAAATTTTAAATACCGACACCATTAAAGTAAAGATTTTAAATAATGGAGTAATAAATTACATCAAAACATTCAATTGCAAATATCGAATTTCTGAAGAAGTTATCTTAAAATTATACGACGAAACGCTAGAAAAAATTAGTATGATCGGGCCTGACAAAATTGCCATATCTTTTATTAATTTTGAAACTAATGAAAAAATAAAACAATTAATTTTATCGAAAAACATACAACCAAAAGTAATTATTAAAATTGAATACGGAATAAATGAAAGTGAACTAGAAAAAATTTGTTTAGATAATTTCTACAACGCTATTCTGATTGATCGAGGTGAACTAGGAGTAAATGAACCGTTTGAAAAATTAGGTTATTATCAAGATTTAATCATCAAAACCGCCAAAAAATTCAATAAACGAATAATAGTATCGACCCAAATTTTGGAAAGTACGATTTATAATTATATACCGTCACGCTCAGATATCAATGATTTAACTGAAATTATTCGCTCTGGAGTTGATGGAATAATGTTTTGTATGGAAACATCTTCCTCCATACGGCCAGCTTATCCCATTTCAGTTGCAAAAAAAATTATTTTGGAAATACAGAGTCATAAAAAAATATGACACCTACAAAAAAAGTGCCCTCAATAACTGAATGGCTTTCGGAAATTAATTACAAACAACTGGACGTCTTTAGGCGCGAAGATGCCGAAAAACGCGATCGTTTAGAATTGTTAAACAAGATTATTGGATTACCCTATTTAAAAGCTTATAAATTTACACTATCTGAAGTGCTAAATCATAGTATACGATTTGAAAAATTATTATCTGCATCTGGTAATACTAAATTTTTATTTAAACTTTTACCAACTTATTCAAAATTACCAAAATTACGTACTAGAGATAAAAATTTAAAACATTGTGTACAGTGGCTAAAAAAACAGAAAATTGACGACGATAAATATAAAATTGAAATAGTCCCAATAGATAAAAATGAAAAAAATTCTGCGGTTTTTTGTGTTAACAAAAATGGAATATGGGGAGAGATAATCAACGGTCCAATTTGGAATTTCTCTAAAGGTACTTACAAAAAACAACCAACAATATTTTCTTTTGATTTTAAAAATTGGTATTTTTCTAGTCATAACAAATTGACTGAAAAATTTATTAAAAAAGCGATCAAAAAAATAAAAATAAAAAAAAATAGCCAAGTTAAAGCCCTTAAAAATAAAATCGATATTGAAATTACCTCCCAAAATTATTTACAAGGATACTTTGAATGTATCCAACGAAGTAATGATTTACTTTTTGTTGATTACAACCGACGTTTATTCAAAATAATTGAAAAATCGCTAACAACTATTTCGCATGGGATTGATCTGTTGCACGGAACCTGTCTAGGCCCAGGAAAGGCTACTGGCAAAGCCGTGATAATCAAAAATTTAAATAAAAAAATAAATTTCCCAAATGGCTCAATTATAATATGTCACACCGCAAATTTTGAAATGTTACCTTATCTTAAAAAAGCTAGCGGCATAATAACTGAACGTGGTGCTGTGTTATCCCATGCAGCTATTGTCTGTAGAGAATTAAATATGCCATTTGTAGCCCATGTAAAAAACGCTACTGAAAAGATAAAAAATGGTCAAAAAATTTTTATTGATGCTGATAAAGGGATTGTTAAAATAATAAAATAGTCTAATTATGAGCATCACCGAAATTATCGACAATCAAATGCCTTCTTTGACTGAATGGTTAGAGAAAATTAATTTCATCCAAACTGAAGAATTTCGCAAGGAAGACAACACCAAACGCGATCGTTTGGAAATTTTATTTCAAGAAATTGGTTTGGAATATGATCGCCCCGCCAGATTTATGGCCAGAGATTTAAAAGACAACACTTCAATATTTAAAAATTACTTAGATCAAGCTGGTGAGGAACAATGTGCTTTGCGTTTAATTCCAATTTCTGCTGGATTGCCAAAATTACGAGTACGTGGAAAAACTCTCAGAGAAAATTTGGTATGGTTTAAAAATCAAGATATTGATGCCGAACAATACAAAGTAGAAGTTGTGCCACACAGTGATTATTGCAAATATTCCGCTACTTTCCTAATTAACAATCACGGTATTTTAGGAGAAATTATAAAGGGATTGCATTGGCAATTAACTCAAGGATTACATCAGGAACCGCCCATTTATTTTAGCTTTGATTTTCATAATTGGACATTTTCTGCACTAGACAAAGAAGCTGAAAGATGGATTAAACAGGCAGTTGCCTCCCTTATAATCACACCAGACAAACAAAAAGATATCCAGAAAAAATTTGAGGCGGAATTTACCAGCCAAGGATATTTAAAAGGGTATTTTGAATTTGTTGTTTGGCCAAATGATAAAATTTTATTTATCGATTATAACCGTACTATTTATCGTTCATTAAAAGATGTTAAATCAAACGCTATACACTCAGACCTAGAATTATCAGGCATCTGCGCTAGCGCTGGAAAAGTATCTGGCACAGCTAAGATAGTTTTGGATCCAAAAAATACTGACTTTTCTGAAGGAGATATTTTGATTTGTGCGATGACTCTAATTGATTATGTGCCACTCATGAAAAAAGCGGCTGGAATCATCACCGAACAAGGCAATATTTTGTCCCATGCGGCCATTGTCGCGCGTGAATTACACAAACCTTGTCTGGTGGGGGTAAAAAATGTATTGAGACAAATTAAAAGCGGACAAAAGATTACTTTAGACGCAGACAATAGCCAGATAATTTTGAACTAATTTTTAGCTCAACTAAGACAAAAAATAGCTATTGGCAACGGTGGCTATTTTTGTTAAAATAACAGTGAAATTATAACCTATATTTTATGTTAACAGCAAGAGAAAATGCTATTTCTTGGGATGAATGCTTTATGCGTATGGCCCATGTGATTTCCGAGAGATCAAAAGACCCTAGCACCCAGGTAGGAGCCGTAATTGCCGATATCCAGAACGTGGTATTAGGATTAGGCTATAACGGTTTTCCACGTGGCATTGAAAGCGATCAACTACCTTGGGAACGTGAAGGAACTTTTGCAGATACTAAATACGCTTATGTTTGTCACGCCGAAGAAAATGCTATTTACAACGCCAACCAAAAAGTGCACGGCTCCAAAATTTATTGCACCTTATTCCCTTGTAATGAATGTGCTAAAACCCTAATCCAAAATGGCATCACCGAAGTGATTTACGAAAATGATAAGTACCACGACGTGGACACCTTCGTAGCCGCTCGTCGTTTGCTAGATGCCGCTGGAATTAAATACCGCCAATACCTATCTGATTCGTCTAAATAAACAACAACCCTATGGCAAAATTAATTATTGGCATCGTTGGAGAAAATGCCGCCGGCAAAACGACAGCGACTGAATATTTAAAAAACAAATTCAACGCCGTTACTTTTCGATTTTCTGATATGCTCTATGATATCTTAAAAAGAATGTATATCGAACCAAACAGAGGCAATTTACAGATGATTTCCACAATTTTGCGCCAAAATTTTGGCGACGATATCATGTCCAAAGTTATCGCTAAAGATGCCAAAAATTCCACCTCGGAAATTATTATTACTGAAGGTGTACGTCGACCAAGTGACGTCCCCTATCTCAAAGAATTGTCCAACTTTATTCTAATTTACATCAAAGCCGACGAACAAACACGTTTTTCCCGCTTGGCTAATCGTGGTGAAAAACCAGACGATGCCATCAAAACTTGGGAAGATTTTCAGAAAGAAGGTTTACAAGAATCAGAACAACAAATTTTGGCGATTGCGCAAACTGCTAATTCCACAATTGACAATAACGGCTCTCTTGAAGAGACTTATGCCCAGTTAGATAAAATTGTTGCTCAATATTTATAATATGCAAGTTTTAATCAAGCGCCTCGATAAATCTCTCCCCCTCCCCCGGTATCATACTTCCGGTTCGGTAGCTTTTGATTTTTCAGCGCGCATTGAATCTACTGTGAGGCCAAAACAAATCGCTCGCATTCCCTCAGGATTAATTATTGGTACACCAACTGGCTATGTCCTCACTTTAGCTGCCCGCTCCAGTTTGGCCGCCAAAAAAGGCCTAATGTTGGCCAATGGTATTGGGACTATCGACAGTGACTACTGCGGACCAGAAGACGAAATTTTGATTTCTGTATACAATTTTACTGATCAAATTGTCACTGTAGAAAAAGGCGAACGCATCGCTCAAGGTATGTTTTTAAAAGTAGAACAAGGGGAATGGAAAGAAGTCGATGAGATTACCGAAAAATCCCGTGGTGGTTTTGGTAGTACGGGAGATAAATAAATATATGTCAAAAGAATTTGGTAATTTATCACAAGCAATAGAAACGCAAAGAGAAACTGGTGTAATGACTGACCAATGGTTATTGCCTAAATTTTTTCAATTAACAAAAGGAACTGAAGTTCATTTAGTAGCTACCGACAGCTTTATCGGTAAATCAAAAGACCAATACAATGCCGCCTGGTTATCACGTGAATTAATTCAAAATTTTGTTGACCACAACCCAGACGATCAAGGAACTTTAAATGGGGTTGAAATTAGCACTGAAGATTTACCAGCGTCAAAAGACATGCCTAAGGGCGGAAAAAGAATTATTATTAAAGGAAATTGGAAATTTGAAAATCCTACTGGTGTTATTAGCCCTCATTCTGAAAAACCCGCTGATACAGAAACGGCGGGTGGAAATGGTATTGGACTAAAACAATCTGCTTTAAGAATGTTAAGAGATTTTGGAGCAAAAAAATTTGAGATTGAAGGTGAAGGTTGGAAAGTAGATTATGGGATGATTAAAAAAGATGAAGTCAATCAAACTATTCAAGACAATCTACCAGAAATGGAATCTGCCCGAGTCCGCCATGATTGGTTGGTAGCAGATCTATCAAAAACTAAAAACAGTGGGACCAATTCTTATGTGATTGAAACAGACAACCAAGAATTAATAGCGTCTTTATCAGAACTTCCAAATCTAGGCGTCTCTGAAAAAAATAAATATCTGCAAGATTTAGATTTAAATGTAAAGACTGGTGATAAAAAATCCATTGCTTTAAAATGGCTACAACCAGAAGAAAAAGGACGTCTCTTTTTAAATGGACAGGTGATGAATTATGAAAAAAACGGCACTAGTTCAGACGATTATTGGCGTGGGCCAGAAGGTCTATCTATTTCTTTAAAAGGAGTGAAATACAAGATGAGCATCGACCGACCGCCGGTAGATAAATTCGATTTTGGCAGTTATTTGGAAAATTTTGTAAAAAAACTTTCCACTCAACAGCTTACTGAACAACTCCAAAAATCCTACCATTTGTGGCGCGGGACTCTCATGCCTTCATATGCCAGAAAAGGATTTATGGTGGCAGTAGATAGTATGGTGGAAGCTTTACAAAAAAGAAAAGACTACACATCAAGCCAATTTAAAGAATTATTTCCTGAAAAATTATTAGCGAATGATACTGGTTTAGAAAAAAAAGATATTCAAAAATTAGAAAAAGATGGTTATGTCGTATGTGATGAAATATTTGGGAAAATTGGCATGGAAAAAGCCAGCCAAATTTTAAAACCAGACGAGTCGTTAGTGAGAGAGAAACGTCCGGATAATCCATCTGGACAAATCGAAAAATTGGCTGAGGAAATGGGTTTACAGGTTTATTTCCAAGAATACGGGCACATTAGCACTTCTGATTTTATAAATAAAATCGATGAATTTGTAAAAAAATATAGCGCCAAAATAGAAATAACCAAAGAAGGAATCAAAATTATCATCCCAGAAGGGGTTCACACTGAAACATTATACGCACAGATCCCCTACCCTAAAAAAAATCTGGAGCAAAAATTAATTTTTGAATTACGCAGCTTAATTAAACACGGACTACAAAATGAATTATTCGATGAGCATTCCCATACCACAAACGCCGATGTGGTAACTACTTATAAATCAGACATATCTTTTGCCTGTGGAGATCGTGAACAAACTCTAATAATTCGCAATACTCGTATTAGACCAAAAAAATATACTAAAGAAAAATTATTACTAGAGGCAACCTTGTTATTTGGCAAAAAACTAACGGCTGAACAAATTGAATCTTTTTTAAAAAATATTAACCAATCAACTAAGATAACCCCTGCAAAAACAGATTCAATCAAGGCACGGTTGGATTTGGCATCTCATACCAACATCCCTTCAGCCTATCAAAAACCAAACTGGCTCAAGCGTACCTTGGTAGTTTTGGGCATTGGAGCGATTGGCGCTATTGGGACTTATGAAGCATCACAACCAACAGGAGTGGCAGCCATAAAAAAATCCTCAGATGATGACCAAACTTTAAAAAAAATAGAGCCTGTTGGAACCACAATACAACAAACAAATATCGACCAAATAAAAAAACAAAAAGAGGCTAATGAAAAATTTAGTAGCTTTATAAATCAACACCCAAATGCTCTAATTGGTGGATCTGATTTTGGCAAAACCGAAATTACATCAGTTAGAAAACACACTGCTACTGTCGAATCTGCTTCAACAGTTAGAGATACTGAACAAAAATCTGATCAACACGAAGAAACAGATCAAATAGAGGATTTTGAACCACTAACAGAAATTACTGTCAAACAAACCGAGCAACTTAAAGTGTTAACCGCCTATTTAGAATTAACCACAGATGCAAAACTATCAGGAAAAAAATTCTTTATTTTTAAAGGAAAAGGGGCATTAGGAGTAAACCACGGAAAACAATTCATCGGTTTACACGAAGCCATGTTTGAAACCAATTTTTTTGAAGCTTTATCAACTTTGATTCACGAAGCTGCGCATTGTGACCCCGAGGCAAACGGTCACGACAATCAATTTCGTCACACTATGCAAGACATGTTCAGTGCCGCTTTAGAAAAAGAACACTTTGATGTCGATCCTAATTCTAAAGAATCCACTTTTAGAAAACGCTGGGAACAATTAAGATTAAATAAATAAGATATGCAAGCCTACTTAGATATTGTAAAAAAAGTATTAGAACAAGGAGAAAGAAAAAGCAATCGTACTGGTGTTGATACTATCGCAACTGCGGGAGCAATCTTTGAACATGATATGAGCAAAGGATTTCCTCTATTGACCACCAAAAAAATGCCATACAAGGTCATCGCTTCTGAATTAGAATTTTTTATCAAAGGCATCACCGATAAAAAATGGTTACAAGATCACAATAATCATATTTGGGACGAATGGGCCTATCCAAAAAAAGCACCCTATGGGCATGATGAAATATCCAAAAATCGTATGAAAGAAGAGCGCGATTTAGGACCAATCTACGGTTTTCAATGGCGCCATTTCAATGCGCCTTATTACAATTTTGAAGCCAACTATACCAACCAAGGTGTTGACCAGCTCAAACGTGTAATTGAAAAATTAAAAACTGACCCAAATGACCGTCGCATGATCGTAATGGCTTGGAACCCACTCGCTTTGCAAGATATGGCGCTACCTCCCTGCCACTATGCTTTCCAAATAACGGTGATTAATGGCAGGCTAAATTTACTATGGAACCAACGCTCTGTTGATACTATGCTTGGTTTGCCATTTAACATCGCCAGCTACGCCACTTTATTACATCTATTAGCCAAAGAAGTCGGTTTGCAAGAAGGAAAATTAGTAGGTTTTTTGGCTGATGTTCATATCTATATAAACCATATAGACGGCGCTAAAGAGCAGCTCACCCGCGATCCAAATCTCTATCCATTGCCAAAAATAGTTACAGAAAATTTTACTTCCATTTTTGATTGGCAATGTGTTGATACTAAAATAGAAGGCTATCAAAATTATCCAAAGATTGAATTGGCTATCGCCATATAAAATATGTCTTTTTCTCTCATTGCCGCCGTGGCTGAAAACAACTGTATTGGAAAAAATAATAAAATTCCTTGGAACATCCCGGAAGATTTTCAATACTTTAAAAAAATGACTTTAGGAAAAACTTGCCTAATGGGGCAGGCTACTTTTGAGTCTATTATTGGATATTTAGGCAAACCATTGCCAGGACGCCAAACTGTCGTGCTCACATTGGACAAAAACTACCAAGTGCCAGAAGGCGTGCGTATTTTTAACTCTCTTGATGGAGCTTTTAAACAGCTAAAAGCTGAAGATGTTTTTATCTGTGGTGGTGCTAGTATTTATCGACAAACCATTAACCGAGTCGATACTTTATATATTACACAGATTTATCAATCCCCAGATGGCGATACTTTTTTCCCCGAAATTGATAAAAATGTCTGGAAAGAAACCACTCGTGAGGACCACGATAATTTTTCATTTGTGACTTATAAAAAATAAAAATATGTTCATCATGATCGATGGTATTGATGGCAGTGGAAAGAGCACGGTAGTCTCATCTTGGAAACATTATTTGTCTGATCAAGGCAATAAGATTTTTGATTTAAAAAATTATTTAAAAGAAAACGATCATTATCCGACAATACACGAGCTCAATAACTATGATTTTATTTTTTCAGCTGAACCAACATTTACTGGTGTCGGCAAAGTAATTCGTGAAGAATTAATAAACCAAGAAAATCACTATTCGGCTGAAGCGATAACACAGGCATACTCATTGGACCGACTGATTCTTTACACTAAAATTATTATACCTCTGTTGCAGGCTGGCAAGCATATTATCCAGGACAGAGGGGTCAGCACTTCTTTGGCTTATCAGACTACTCAAAATTCTCATCTCACGTTAAAAGCCATTTCTGAATTAGAAGGAAATAAATTAGCGTTAAAAAATAATCCGGATCATTTAATACTATTGAAAGTAACTCCGAAAACCGCTATGCAGAGATTGTCTGGACGCCTAGAAAAACAAGATGACGTGATTTTTGAAAAAATGGATTTTTTGAAAAAAATATCTAATCAGTATGAATCAGAAGACTACAAAAATATTTTTAAAAAACTAGGCACACAAATACATTATTTGTCTGGTGAAGAAAAAATTGATATAATGAATGAACAAGCTGTGAATTTATTAAAAAATATCTTAAAATAGTATGCTACTTTCAATATCAGAACTTATTCAACAAAGTTGGAATAATTATTTAAAAACTTTACGACGCTTTGCGCCTTTTTTAGATGTATTATTAGCAAGTTTTATCATTCGTTATTTTTTAGGATTTGTCGGATTATATCTCAACGCTTATACCAAACTATCCAATCTTTCTGTAGACCTAAGCATTACATTGGTTATTATTGCTCTATCTTTTTTGGGCATCTGGACAAGTCTTGCTATTATCAAATTAACTCAATTAGTCCAAAAAAATTCAACATTACCAAATTTTAAAGAAAGTTACATCAAAACTGTTCACTGTATTATTCCAACTTTTTTATTATCTTTATTGGTGGCTTTAATTATTATAACTGGTAGTATTTTATTTTTAATTCCAGGTATCATTTTTGCAATTTGGTATTATTATGTGAATTATATTATAATCTTTGAAGAACAAACTGGTTTAAATAATTTAAAAATTAGCAAACAATTGGTGGTTGGCCGCTGGTTTAGTATGGCTATTAGAATTATCATACCAAAAATTGTTTTTCTTATTGGCGTGATTATTTTAAGTATTTTAATACCAGAAATAATTATCAAAATATTTAATCCTTCGAGTGTTAAAATTACTCTTATTCTAGAACTAGTACGCGGTATTATTACAATTTTAACTTTACCCTTATTTATCTGGAGTGACACAATACTATATTTTAATGCCAAGGAAAATCCGATAGTTAACACCCAATCAGCTACTAAATAATTATGCCAAAATATATACCCATCATTGGACTAGAGATCCACGTCGAACTAAAAACTAACAGCAAAATGTTTTGTGCTTGCTCCAACAATCCGGATCGCGATGCCCCAAACAACAATATTTGTGAAATCTGTCTCGCTCACCCCGGCACTCTTCCAGTACCAAACAAAATTGCTATAGAGTGGGCTACTAAAATTGCCAAGGCTTTGGGTTGTAAAATAAATGAATATTCCAAATTTGATCGCAAACATTATTTTTATCCTGATCTGCCAAAAGCCTATCAAATTTCTCAATACGACTTACCTATTGGCGAACACGGAGTCGTTGAATTAGAATTTTTACCGGGGAAAAATCATCGTGAAATGACCAAAATTGGTATTACTCGTGTTCACCTAGAAGAAGACACCGCCAAACTTACTCATGGTAACGATGGCAACACACTAGTAGATTTCAATCGTGCTGGCGTGCCATTAGTAGAGATAGTTTCTGAACCAGATATCCAAAGCAGTGCCGAAGCAAAAGCTTATTGCCAAGAATTACAAACCATTTTACGCTATCTAGATGTTAGTGACGCCGACATGGAAAAAGGCCATATGCGTTGTGAAGCAAATATCTCAATTCAAGAGGAAGGAAAATTTGAAATTAACAATGGTGTAGTAAAACCAATTGGAAATTATTTACTCAACCATAAAATTGAAGTAAAAAATATCAATTCTTTTAAAGCCATGGAAAAAGCAATTGAATTTGAAATAAAACGCCAAACCACTTTACTTGAAAAAAATGAGACTTGGGGACCGGAAACTCGAGGACTTGACGATAATAAAGATGAAACTATTTTACAACGAGTCAAAGAATCTGCCGCTGACTATCGCTATTTCCCAGAACCAGATATCCCTCCTTTTCATCCTCTACAGATCTCTGGTGAGCTAAATTTGCCAGAATTACCAGCTACTCGCCGTCATCGTTTTCATCATGAGTACGGATTTTCTTATGCCGATGCTCATATTTTAACAACTGATAAATATTGGGCTGAATTTGCCGAAAATGTTTTTAGTGAGTTACAGAATTGGTTAAAAGATTTAGATAGTAAAACAGAAGGTGCCACTTCAAACCAGCTAGCCAGGCTCACTGGTGGTTGGCTCACCTCAAAGTTAGCTGGAGCCATAGCTGAAAGAAAAATTGATATCAGAATTTTAAAAATTAAACCAGAAAATTTTGCTGAATTAATCGCTTTAATTTTTACCAATCGTTTAAATTCTACCAATGCCCAAAAAGTTTTAAATGAAATGCTTGATTCAGGTGTTGATATGGATCCGACTCATATTATGGAAGAAAAA